>JAYRTA010000167.1:0-5160 GCA_041919875.1 Arenimonas sp. | reverse complement strand
GAGACCTTCTGGGCGCTGCGCTTCGGCATGGGCGTGGACCGCTTCGGCACGCCCTGGATGGTGAACTGCAGCAGGCCCATGGCATGAGCGCGGACCGTGAGATCCGCCTGCGGCGCCGCATCGCGGCGCCACGCACCCGGGTCTTCGACGCCTTCACCGACCCGCTGCAGGTCGCGGCCTGGTGGGGACCGGCGGGCTTCCGGAACACGGTGCACGCGATGGACGTGCGCCCCGGCGGCCACTGGCGCTACACCATGCACGGCCCCGACGGGAAGGACTGGCCCAACCGCATCGACTACCTCGCGGTGGAACCGCCGGCCCGGCTGCACTACCTGCACGCCGACGATCCGCCGGGTGAGCAGCCCGCGTTTGAAGTCGAAATCGTCTTCAGCGAGGACGCCGGCGCGACCCTGGTGGAGATGGTGCTGCAGTTCCCGGACCGCGCCGCACGCGATCGCGTGCTCGAGTCCGGCGCGGCCGAGGGCGGCCGGCAGACGCTCGACCGCCTGGAAACCCACCTGGCGCAGGCGCTGGTGATCACCCGTCATTTCGCCGCACCGCCCGCGCTGGTGTGGCGCATGCTTTCCGAGCCGGCGATGCTGGCTCGCTGGTGGGGCCCGGCCGGCCTCGCGCTGGCGATCGAATCGCTCGAGTTCCGCCCGGGCGGGCACTTCCACTACCGCATGGGCGATGGGGCGGCGGCGCAGTGGGGGATCTTCCACTACCGCGAGATCGAGGCGCCGCGGCGCATGGTCTTCACCAACGGATTCTGCGACGCCCGCGGCGAGCCGGTGCCGGCGCCCTTCGACCCGCAGTGGCCGCTGCAGATCCTCAACACCTGGACGCTCAGCGCCCAGGACGGAGGCACGCTGCTGCGCCTGCACGGCGTGCCGGTGGACGCGGACGCCGCCGGCCTGGCCACCTTCCGCCAGCACTTCGAATCCATGCGCGCCGGCTTCGGCGCCACCTTCGACCAACTGCAGGCCGAACTGGCCAAGGAAACCCACGCATGAACCGCACCACCCTGCAAGCCGACCTGGCCGAGCGCCGGGTCATCCTCGGCCGCGACTTCAACGCACCGCCGGCGCTCGTCTTCCGCGCCTGGACCGAATCGGCGGCGCTGGCGCGCTGGTGGGGGCCGCATGGCTTCGACACCGAGGTGGGGGAAAACGACCTGCGGCCCGGCGGCCGCTACCACTTCGTCATGCGCGACGGCAGCGGCGAGTACCCGGTGCGCGGCGAATACGTCGAGCTCAGTCCGCCTTCGCGCCTGGTGATGACCGACGACTGTTCCTGCATGCCCGAGGCCTGGCTGGCGCAATATGCCGCCGACGCCATCGCGCGCGGGGAACCGATCATCAACACGAGCATCCTCACCCTGGCGCCGCTGGAAGGCGGCCGGACCCGCATGCGCCTGGAGATCGTCTGCGTCAGCGATGCGCTGCGCGACGGCCTGGTCGCCGCGGGCATGAACGAGGGCTTCGGCCAGAGCTTCGAGAAGCTCGAGTCGCTGCTCGCCACCGGCCTGGACGACTGAGACCCCACGCATGCACCTGGCCACCCCCGGCGCCCCGCGTGCCGGCCTGCGCGAATGGATCGGGCTCGGCGTGCTCGCCCTGCCCTGCCTGATCTATTCCATGGACCTGACGGTCCTCTACCTGGCCCTGCCCACCATCACCGAACAGCTGCGGCCCAGTTCGGCCCAGCTGCTGTGGATGGTGGACATCTACGGGTTCCTGCTGGCGGGCTTCCTGGTGACGATGGGCACCCTGGGCGACCGCATCGGCCGGCGCAGGCTGCTGCTGATCGGCGCCGCGGCCTTCGGCGGCGCCTCCGTGCTGGCGGCGTTCTCGACCAGCGCGGAGATGCTGATCGCCAGCCGGGCCTTGCTGGGCATCACCGCGGCCACGCTCTCGCCGTCCACGCTGTCGCTGATCCGCAACATGTTCCTGGACGAGACGCAGCGCGGCTTCGCGATCGGGGTGTGGGTGGCGGCGTTTTCGGCCGGTGGCGTGCTGGGGCCGCTGATCGGCGGCGCACTGCTGGAGCATTTCTGGTGGGGCTCGGTCTTTCTTGTCGCGGTGCCGGTGATGGTGCTGCTGCTGGTCCTCGGGCCGCTGCTGCTGCCCGAGTTCCGCGACGAGAACGCCGGCCGGCTCGACCTGGCCAGCGCCGTGATGGCGACCATCGCCGTGCTGGCGGTGATCTTCGGCATCAAGCGCATGGCGGTGGACGGGCCGACGATGCTGTCGCTGGCCGCCATCGCCGCCGGCAGCCTGGTGGCCTGGGCTTTCCTGCGCCGGCAACGGTCCCTGGCCGACCCGATGATCGACATTGCACTGTTCCGCATCCCGAGCTTCGGCGCGGCACTGGCCTGCAACGTGATCACGCTGTTCGTGGCCTTCGGCTTCTTCCTGTTCATCGCCCAGTACTTCCAGTTGGTGCTGGGCCTCTCGCCCCTGCAGGCGGGGCTGTGGACCCTGCCCTCGGGCATCGTCTTCGTCTTCGGCTCCCTGGCCGGCCCGCTGCTGGCGCGGCGCCTGGGCGTGCCGGCGATCATCGCCGGCGGCCTGGGCCTGTCGGTGCTGGGCTTCCTGCTGCTCAGCCAACTGGGCCGGCTGGAGTTCGCCTGGTTGATGGTGGGCTATACCGTTTTCTGCCTGGGGCTGGCGCCGATCGGCGCGCTCACCACCGACCTGGTGATGTCCACCGTGCCGCCCGAGCGGGCCGGCGTCGCCTCGGGCATGTCGGAGACGAGCTTCGAGTTCGGCGGAGCGCTGGGCATCGCCGTGCTGGGCAGCATCGTTACCGCCCTCTACCGCGGCAGCATCGACGCAAGCCTGCCCGCGGACCTGCCGCCCGAGGCACTGGCCGCCGCGCGCGACACCCTGGGTGGCGCGCTGGGCGTTTCCCGCGAGCTGCCGTCGGCGGCCGCCGATGCGCTGGTCGCGGCTGCCCGCGACGTGTACACCCGCACCCTGGAACAGGCCGCCTGGATCTGCGCGGGCATGAGCCTGGCCGGCATGGCCGCGATCATCACCCTGCGCCACCGCCTGGCGCCACGACCCCGGAAAGGCATCAACGATGGCGCATGAAGGCAAGCAGGACCGCAGCGAGGCGGTGGACGCGTTCATGGCCGCGCTCGTCCACCCGCACCACGACGCCGTCGCCTCCCTGCGACGCTGGATCACGGGCGCCGACCCCGCGATCCGCGAGGGCGTCAAGTGGAACGCGCCAAGTTGGCGCACGGGCGAGTACTTCGCCACCACCCACCTGCGTGCGAAGCAGGGCATCGGCCTGATCCTGCACCTGGGCGCCAAGGCGCGGGCGCTGCCGGCCGGCGGCGTGCAGGTGCCGGACCCGACCGGGATGCTGGAATGGCTGGGGCCGGATCGGGCCAGGGTGTCCTTCCGCGACGCGGCGGACCTGGCGGCACGCGGCCCGGCCCTGCAGGCGCTGGTGCGCGCCTGGCTGGCCTGGGTCTGAGGCCGGGGCTCAGTCCGCCAGGTTGATCCAGGTCGCCTTGACCTCGGTGTACTTCTCGAAGGCGTGCAGGGATTTGTCGCGGCCGTTGCCGCTCTGCTTGTAGCCACCGAAGGGCGCGGTCATGTCGCCGCCGTCCCAGTAGTTCACCCAGACGCTGCCGGCACGCAGCCTGCGGGCCACGCGGTGGGCGCGGCCGAGGTCGCGCGTGAACAGGCCGGCGGCCAGGCCGTACTCGCTGTCGTTGGCGATGCGCAGGGCTTCGTCCTCGGTGTCGAAACCGATCACCGCCAGCACCGGCCCGAAGATCTCCTCCCGGGCGATGGTGTGCTCCGGCGCCACGCCATCGAAGATCGTCGGCGCGACGTAGCAGCCGCCGGGCACCGGCTGCACGCGCGCACCGCCCAGCACCAGGCGGGCGCCATCGGCCTGGCCCTGGGCGATGTAGTCGAGCACGCGCCGGGTCTGGCCTTCGTCCACCATCGCGCCCATCGGCGCGCCCGGATCGAGCGGATGACGAGGCTGCATGCGCTCGCCGTACTTCGCCACCGCCGCCACGAACTCGGCCTGGATCGAGCGCTCCACCAGCAGGCGCGAGGCCGCCGTGCAGACTTCGCCCTGGTTGTAGAAGATGCCGCTGGCGGCGGCCTTGGCCGCCTGGTCCAGGTCCGGCGCGTCGGCAAAGACGATGTTCGGGCTCTTGCCGCCGCATTCCATGTAGGCGCGCTTCATGTTGGAGCGGCCGGCGCAGACCAGCAGGTGCTTGCCCACCGCGGTCGAGCCGGTGAACACCAGGCCGTCCACGTCCATGTGCAGGGCCAGCGGTTCGCCGGCACCGGGGCCGAAGCCCGGCAAGACGTTCAGCACGCCGGCGGGGATGCCGGCCTCGATTGCCAGTTCGGCCAGGCGCAGCGCGGTGAGGGGGGATTTCTCGCTGGGCTTGAGCACCACGCTGTTGCCCATCGCCAGCGCCGGCGCGACTTTCCACACCGCCATCAGCAGCGGGAAGTTCCAGGGCACGATGGCGGCGACGACGCCCAGCGGTTCGCGCGTGACCAGGCCCAGTTCATCGCCGCCGGTGGCGGCGACTTCGCCGTAGACCTTGTCGATCGCCTCGCCGGTCCAGGCCATGCAGCGCACGGCGGCGGCGACGTCCACGTTCAGGGCATCGGTCACCGGCTTGCCCATGTCGAGGGCCTCGAGCAGGGCGAGTTCCTCGCCGTGCTGGTCGATCAGCTGGGCCAGGCGCACCAGCACCTTCTTGCGGTGCGCGGGCCGGGTCGCGGACCAGCGGCCATCCTCGAAGGCGCGGCGGGCGACCGCGACGGCACGGTCGACGTCGGCCGGCCCGCATTCGGCGACCTGGGCCAGCACGCGCCCGTCCACGGGGCTGGTGCAGGCGAAGGTCTTGCCGTCGGCGGCGTCCACGGCGCGGCCGTCGACGAAGGCCTGGTGGCGCACCTGCAGGCCGGCGGCGAGGGTTTCCCAGTCTTGGCGGGTGTGGGGCATGGGCGGGTACCTGGTGGCTTGGAGGCGGGCGGGCTGCCCTCTCCCCAACCCCTCTCCCGGAGGGTCAGGGGCTACTGCTTTTCTCCCGTCTCCCCGAGGGAGAGGGCTACTGCCGTTCTCCCCTCTCCCTCCGGGCGAGGGGCCGGGGGAGAGGGCGCTGTTGATCAG
>JAYRTA010000166.1:0-5167 GCA_041919875.1 Arenimonas sp. | reverse complement strand
GGCGTGATCGTTTCCACGACCTCGCCCGCGGACGGGTCCGTCGGCGCGGCGAGTTCGCTGCGCCAGCCGCCGGTGTCGAGCCAGGTCGAGCCTGCGTCGGCGATGATGCGGACGTCGCCCAGGTCCGCATTGCGGTAGTGCCCGACCAGCCGCGCCTGCCGTTCCGCGCCGAGGGGCGCCTGCAGGCGACCCGCCGCTTCCTTCGCCTCGCCCGCGCGTGCGGCGATGCGCTCGGCCAGGCGGGCCTGCACGCCCAGGTCCAAGTCGAACAGCACTTCCAGCAGGCGGTCCTGGAACACACCGCGCACTTCGGCGCCGGCGTCGGCGTTCATCAGCAGCACCATGCCCACGCCGTGATCCGGCAGGAACGCGAACTCGCCCTGGTAGCCGGGCATGCTGCCGCCGTGCGTCACGACGCGCAGGCCCAGGTTCTCGTTGATCTTCAGGCCCATGCCGTACCACTGGTCCATGCCGCCGCGGGCGACCTGCCCCACCTGGCGTTCGCGCAACGCGGACTCGCCGATATAGCGCGTGCCGTCGGGCAGCATGCCGCCAGCGAGTTCGACGCGCAGGTAGGCCAGCAGGTCGGTGACGTTGGTCCAGGCTCCCCCGTCGGGGCGCATCGGGATGCCGGCGTCGTTGAGCCCGGTTTCGGTGACGACTGTCGTGCTGCCATCCATGCGCTGTGCATGCGGTGACGCGACGTTTCCCTGCTGCGCGACGGCCGCGTCGAACGTGGTGGCGTCCATGCCGAGCGGATCGAAGACCAGGTCCTGCATGGCGCGGTCGTAGGCGTCGCCGACGTCCATTCCCGGATAGGCGTGCCCGGCGATGGCGTAACTGCCCGCCACGGCCATGGGATTCGAGTACTGGTAGAGCTCGCCGATGCCCGCCGTAGGCGCCATCGTCGCCAGCAGGTCGAGCGTGCCCGCGGGCGTCAGGTCGTCGCCCCGGAAGATCGACTCGAAGTCCTGGCGGGGCAATCCGGTGCAGGCGCACAGCACGTGGCGTACCTGCAGCTCGCGCGTGCGCACTGGGTCGGCGACGGCGAATCGTGGCGACAGCGCCGCCACGGACTGCCCCCAGCGCAATCGACCCGCGTCCACCAGCCGCGCGATCATCAGGCTGGAGAGCGGCTTGGTGATCGACGCGCTGAGGAAGCGTGTCTGCGCATCCACCGGTTCCGTCGAGCCCAGCCTCCGGACCCCCAGTCCGCCCGCGAACCGGACCTCCCCGTCCTGCACGAGGCCCAGCGCGGCGCCCGGAACATCGAAGGCGACGCGGGCCTCGTCGAGGAAGTCGACCAGCAGGGCGATGCGCCTCTCATCCAGAGGATTGGCCTTGCGCAGGACCGGCGGCGGGCCGGCATACCCCTTGGCCCGCAGGCTGCCCAGCAGCAGGGTCAGCTGCGACTCGCGTCGCGCGAACACGCGTTCCGACAGGTCGCCAAGCACGACCACCCGTTCGCGGCCGTCGTGCACCACCTGCGCGTAGCGCCACCGCCGCGAACCGGTTTCGTCCGGGTACCGGTAGGTGCGCACGGACGTCCAGCCTCCGCGGAGCGGGCGCTCCGCGGAGGTCGTGGACGCGGGCGCGGTGCCGCGAAGCCGACCCCAGGCTTTCGCCACGGCGTCGTCGTCCGATTCCGCCGGGCCGAAGGCGATGGCCAGCGTGGCATCACCTTCAGGCGCGGAGAACGCATACAGTCCTTCGCTCTTCTCCAGGGTCCAGCCCAGGGGAGCCAGGAAGGTCGCGCCGGCGTCGGTCGACATCACAAGGGACGACCCGACGGGCGACGACACCGCCCCGGTCCGCGCTTCGACGGTCGGCTCCCGCCGCTCGCGGCGCTCGTCGGCGGCAGCGGGCTGGAGCGCCATGGACAGGGCGAGGGCCAAGGAGACTGGATGACGCATCATCGTGCGGTCTCCCCGGCCGGGCCGCGCCTGCGCTGCGCCAGGTCCATCCGCTGCTCGAATTCGATCTGGGCAGCCTGGGCGCGCTGTTCGTAAGCGATCTGGGCCGCCTGCGACTGCTGTTCGAAATCCATCCGGGCCGCCTGCGATTTCTGTTCGAAATCGATCCGGGCCGCCTGGGCCAGTCGCTCGAACTCAGCCTGGGCAGCGACCCGCTCGCCGGACGTGTCGCCCGGGGCCGGCGCGGCTTGCACAGCGCGCGCCTGCGGGGAGTCGGCCCGCGGCATGGACGCGCCTTGCGAAGGAACCATGCGGACGTCCGGCGCTGACATCGCCACGGCGGCCCAGCCCGTCAGCATCGCCAGCACCAGCAGCGCACCGGCGGCCGCCCCCACCCGGCGGGGGGGTTCTCCGGCGTCGATCAGGGCGTCGATGCGATGCTCCAGCAGCGAAGTTCCGCTCGCCATCGCCAGCCCCGAGAAGGGGAGCTGCACGTTGTCAGGGCGCGGCTGTCCGGCCACCTCAAGCAGCGCTTCGGCGTATCGGTACCGGTCTTCCCTGCCGCGCACTGCACCGGCATCGCACGCCAGCTCGCGGGCCTCGTCGAGCCAACGCGCCAGGCGGGCCAGGGCGGGGTTCCACCACAACAAGGCAAGCGCTGCCCGTTGCAGCGCGTGCCAGGCCGGATCGCGCCGGAGGATGTGTTCGACCTCATGCGCGAGGACGGCACGCAGCGAATCGCGCGAGAGCTGGTGCGGAAGGGTTGCCGGCAACACGATGCAGGGGTTCAGCACGCCCAGCACCGCCGGTCCGAACGACGGCGAGAGATGGACCCGGACGCCTCGCGGCAGCAGATCGGCGTGCTCTTGTTCGATCTCCCAAGCCGTCGGGCTGAGATGGATCAAACGGGCCGCTCCCCGCCAGGCCCTGGCCATCCGATACAACTGGATCAAGGCACCGATGGCCCAGACAGCCAGCACCGGCCTTGCCCAGGTCGGGTCCAGGCTCAATCCGCCGGCACCGACGGCCTCGGGACTGGGCCCGGTTCCCCCCGTCGGCACGTCACCGGACGCCAGGAACCAGAAGGGCAGCATCGGCCCCACCACGGCCAGCAGGAACCCGCCCAGCAACCACCGGTGGCGAGAGGAGGCGGGGGTGGTCCCCAGCCCGGCGGCGGCGACGAGCAGCAGCACCGTGCTCAGCAGGAAATGCTCAAGGGCGTAGGAGGCGAGCAAGGCGGCCATCAGCGGTTGTCCCTTTTCTTGGCGGCAGCGATCCTGTCCTGCAGGCGCGCCAGGTCATCGGTGTCCAGCGCATGCTTCTCGACCAGATGCAGCGCGAGGACTTCCGGCGAATCGTCGAAGAACTGGCGCAGGAGGTTGTCCAGCGCCTGGGTGCGCACTTCGTCCCGGCTGACGGTGGCGCGGTAGATGAAGGCGCGCCCTTCCCGGCGAAACTCGACCAGGTGCTTCTTGTTCAGGATGCCGAGCATCGTCAGCACCGTGGTGTAGGCCACCGGTTTGCTGGCGGACAGCGTATCGGCGACTTCCCGCACCGACGCTTCCCCGGCGTCCCAGAGGACTTCGAGAATGGCGCGCTCGGCATCTGTCACGGTCGGGGAGGGGGGGCGGGCCATGCGATCTTCACCTAAGGAATTAGTTTTTGGATCCTAAGGGCCGGTCGCGGGGTCCGTCAACTATTTAATTCGTAGAATGGTGGCCGCTGCATGGGACGTCCCATTCGGCCGCTTGAAAGCGCGTCCCCCGGCCCCCAGTACTGGTCGGAACCGAAAGGCTGGCCGTTCCATCCATGGAACGGAAGGGGAACTTCCGGCCTATCCGGCACTCAAAACGGGGGTGCTAGACTCCTGCCCATGAAAGAGGACCGCATGACCAGCACTGCCCTGATCGCGAACAACCTGCCGGTCCCGAGTGCGCTGGGATCGCTGGACGCCTACATCGCGGCGGTGAACCAGGTGCCCGTGCTCACCGTCGAGGACGAGCAGGCGCTCGCCCGCCGCTACCGCGACGAGGAAGACCTCGACGCCGCCAAGACCCTGGTGCTTTCGCACCTGCGCTTCGTCGTGCACGTCGCCCGCGGCTACCAGGGTTACGGCCTGGGCATGGGCGACCTGGTGCAGGAAGGCAACATCGGCCTGATGAAGGCGGTCAAGCGCTTCGACCCCGACCAGGGCGTGCGCCTGGTGTCGTTCGCGGTGCACTGGATCCGTGCCGAGATGCACGAGTTCATCCTGCGCAACTGGCGCATCGTCAAGGTCGCCACCACCAAGGCGCAGCGCAAGCTGTTCTTCAACCTGCGCAAGAGCAAGAAGCGCCTGGGCTGGATGAACGACGCCGAGGTGACCGCCGTCGCCAAGGACCTCAACGTTTCCAAGCGCGAGGTGCTGGAGATGGAGTCGCGCCTGAGCGGCCGCGACATCGGCTTCGACGCCCCCGACGACGCCGACGACGACGCCCCGCCCTCGCCGGTCGCCTACCTGGCCTCGGCCGCGTCCGACGACCCGGCCCTGGCCTACGAGCGCGATTCGCACGAGGAAGACCAGCTCGAGATGCTGCGCGAGGGCATGGCCAGCCTCGACGCCCGTTCGCGCGACATCCTCAAGCGCCGTTTCCTGGGCGAGCCCAAGGCCACGCTGCAGGAGCTGGCCGACGAGTACGGCGTGTCCGCCGAGCGCGTGCGCCAGATCGAGGCCAATGCCCTGAAGAAGATGCGCTCGCTGTTCGCGGCCTGAGCCGCGCCAACCGCGTGATGCCCGACGGCCCCGCAAGGGGCCGTCTTCGTTTCCGGCGCCGTCGCGCGCCTCAGCCCGGCGGCGGCGTGGGCTCGCGGCCGACGATGATCCGCGCGTGCCGCTGGTAGGTCCAGTACGACCAGGCCCAGTTCACCAGCACGATGAGCCGGTTGCGGAAGCCGATCAGGAAGGCCACGTGGGCGACCAGCCAGAACCACCAGGCCAGGATCCCCGAGAAGCGCAGCCCGCGCAGGTCCACCACCGCCGCCATGCGGCCGATGGTGGCCAGGTTGCCGTAGTCGCGGTAGCGGAAGGTGCGCCCCGGGCGGCCGCGCAGGCGATCGCGGATCACCGCGGCGGCGTGCGCGCCCATCTGCTTGGCGGCCGGCGCGACGCCGGGCACGGGCTTGCCGTCCTGCGCCACCGCGGCCAGGTCGCCCAGCACGAACACCTCCGGATGCGCCGGCAGCGACAGGTCCGGCGCCACCGGCACGCGTCCGGC
>JAYRTA010000165.1:0-5172 GCA_041919875.1 Arenimonas sp. | reverse complement strand
CCAGGCCTCGTACTTGGCGGTGCCCACGAAATCGAAGAAGCCCGGCTTGGGCCCGCTGACGTCGCCCTCCGAGCCCTGCTTGTAGAGGGCGTAGAGGCGCAGCATGGTGTCGTTGTCGGGCCGCTCGGACAGGGCCATCACGTCCTTGGCGGCTTGCTGGAACTGGTCTTTCAGGTCGGCCATCGTCTTCATCCCCCGGGGTTGCCGGGGTGATATCACGCGCCCCCGGCGGGGTCAACGCGGGGTTTGCCGGGGCCGGTGCGCTCTGGCAAGTTAGTCGCGTTCGGCCGGCCATCCGGGCCGGCCCGCGAGACGGGCAGGGGAAAGCCAATGAGCTACTTCGTCACCGGCGCCACCGGGTTCATCGGGCGCTATCTGGTCAGCAACCTGCTCAAGCGCAAGGGCAGCATCCACGTGCTGGTGCGCAAGGGCTCCGAGAAGAAGCTCGATGCCATCGCCGAGCGCATGGGCTGGGACCGCAAGCGGCTGGTGCCGGTCACCGGCGACCTGGGCAAGCCACGGCTCGGGCTGAGCCCGGCCCAGGTCAAGGCCCTGTCCGGCAAGATCAAGCACTTCTTCCACCTGGCGGCCATCTACGACCTGTCGGCCGATGCCGACTCCCAGCAGGTGGCCAACATCGAGGGCACCCGCCACGCGGTCGAGCTCGCCACGGCCATCAAGGCCGGCTGCTTCCACCACACCAGCTCGATCGCCGCCGCGGGCCTCTACCCGGGCGTGTTCCGCGAGGACATGTTCGATGAAGCCGAGGGCCTGAAGGACCCGTACCTGCGCACCAAGCACGAGTCGGAAGGTATCGTGCGGCGCGAGTGCAAGGTCCCGTTCCGCATCTACCGCCCCTCCATGGTCATCGGCCACTCGCGCACCGGCGAGATGGACAAGATCGACGGCCCGTACTACCTGTTCACCCTGATCAAGAAGATCCGCCAGGCGGTGCCGCAGTGGATGCCGACCCTGGGCGTGGAGGGCGGCCGCATCAACGTGGTGCCGGTGGACTTCGTGGCCGACGCCATGGACTACCTGGCGCACAAGCGCGGCCTCGACGGCCAGTGCTTCCACCTGGTCGACCCGAACCCGATGCGCTTCGGCGAATTGATGAACACCTTCGCCCGCGCCGCGCACGCCCCCGAGATGACCATGCGCCTGGACGCGCGCATGCTGGCCGTCGTTCCCTCGGCCGTGCGCGGGGCGGTGCTGAACCTGCCGCCGGTCAAGCGCTTCACCCACACCCTGCTCAAGGACCTGAAGATCCCGCCCTCGACGCTGGCCTTCATCACCTACCCGACGCGCTTCGATACCCGCAACATCGAGCGCGCGCTCAAGGGCAGCAAGATCGCCGTGCCGGACCTGGAGTCCTATGCCTGGCGCATCTGGGACTACTGGGAGCGCCACCTCGACCCGGACCTGTTCGTCGACCGATCCCTGCGCGGCAAGGTCGAGAACAAGGTCGTGCTCATCACCGGCGGTTCCTCGGGCATCGGCAAGGCCAGCGCCATCAAGGTGGCCGAGGCCGGCGCCAAGGTCATCATCGTCGCCCGCGGCGAGGAAGAGCTGTTCAGGACCCGGGACGAAATCAAGGCCGCCGGCGGCAAGTGCTGGGCCTACACCTGCGACCTCACCGACATGTCCAGCTGCGACGAGCTGGTCAAGACCGTGCTGGCCGAACACAAGGGCGTGGACATCCTGGTCAACAACGCCGGCCGGTCCATCCGCCGCTCGATCGAGCTCAGCTACGACCGGTTCCACGACTACGAGCGCACCATGCAGCTGAACTACTTCGGCTGCCTGCGCCTGATCATGGGCTTCCTGCCGGCGATGACGGCGCGCCGCCGCGGCCACGTCATCAACATCAGCTCGATCGGCGTGCTGGCCAGTTCGCCGCGCTTTTCGGCCTACGTGGCCTCCAAGGCCGCGCTCGACGCCTTCAGCCGCTGCGCCCAGGCCGAGTTCAGCGGCAAGAACATCGCCTTCACCACCATCAACATGCCGCTGGTGAAGACGCCGATGATCGCGCCGACCAAGATGTACGACTCGGTGCCCACGCTCACGCCCGAGGAGGCCGCCGACCTGGTGGTCAAGGCGGTCATCGAACGGCCCAGCCGCGTCGCCACCCGCATGGGCATCTTCGCCGCCACGCTCAATGCGCTGGTGCCCAAGGCCTACGAGATCATCATGAACACCGCGTTCGAGATGTTCCCGGATTCGGCCGCCGCCAAGGGCGACCGCAAGGCGCTCAAGGACGAACAGGCGACCAACGAGCAGGTGGCGTTCGCCGCGTTGATGCGCGGCGTGCACTGGTAAACGCGGCGGTGCGGCGCCGGTGCCCTACTGGCACTGGCGCCAGCGCACCTGGGCGTCGCTGCCCGCCGGCGGCTCCAGCTGCAGGCGGGTGTAGCGCAGTTCCTCGTACTCGACCAGGATCGCGCAGGCCTGGTTGACCAGGCCCTGGTCCATGCCGTCGGCGCTGGCCATGCTGATCACCAGGGTCGAGCTGGTGGACCACACCGCGGTGCGCGCGGCTTCCAGTCCGGCCACGCGCTGGGCGGCCGCGGCCCGGCGCCGGGCCCGGTCTTCGTCGGTCAGCTGCTCGACTTCCTGCAGCGCCTTGCGCGCCGCCTCGACCTGCTGGCTGGCGGCATCGAGCGGGGCAGCCGGGGTGGCCGTTTCCGGGGCGGCCTGGACGGCCTGTGGCGCGGCCGTCTCCGGCTGCAGGGCGTAGGCCGCGCCGAACACCACCAGGCCCAGCACCAGGCTGGCGACGATGCCGAGGCGACGGCCTTTCTCGATGGCCTTGCCGGCCTGCGCGCGCACGTCCTCGAGCAGGGCGGGCGGTGCATAGGGCTCGACCTGCGGCCACAGGGCCGGGCCGTCGATGAGGTCGATGTCGTACTTGCCGGCCAGCGAGCGGGCATGGCCTTCGGAACTGCCCAGGGTGACCAGGATGCCGCCTTCGGCCCCGGCCAGCTGCACGGCATTGGCGAAGTCGCGGACGTTGGCTTCGCCGAGCCGGTACGCGGTGCCGTGCTTGTAGCTCAGCACATGGCGCTTGCCGTCGCGGGTGAGCAGGAATTCGCTGCCGCCGTCGCCCAGCTGGCGGCCGGACGGCTCCTCCCGGTAGCCCTTGTCGCCCAGGGCCTGCAGCACGAGCCCGGCGCACTCGCGCCACTTCATGCCGGCCAGGGCCTGGATGCCGGCGGCGGTCTCGGCCTGGCGGCGGCGATGCACGCCGAACCACCACAGGCTGGCCAGCAGCACCACGAGGGTGGCGCCGAGCGCGGCGATCAGGGGCGAAAATCCAAACATCCTGGCGACTCCGGGGGCGGGTGGCAGAGGATAACGCCAAACCCCGCCGGGGCCGGTCCGGAAACGACGCGGGCCCGGCTAAGCCGGGCCCGCAGGGGGGTAAAACAGTCCCCCCGCCGGAAACCGCCAGGGGCGGGAGCGGACGGTTCCGTGGACGGGCTGGTGGACAGGAAGCGAGTGCCGGGTTCAGCCCGCCTTCGGGGCTTCGGGCTTGGGCGCCTTGGGCAGGCCGGGCTTGCGCGTGGCCTTGCGGGCGGCGGGCTTGGCCGCGCGCGGGGCCTTCGGGGCGCGCTTGGCCTTGGGCTTGCCGGCGGCCTTGCGCGCCGGGGCGGCCTTGGCCTTGCCGCCCGAAAGGCGGCGCAGCTCGGCATTGAGTTCGTTGACGCGGGCGCTCAGGTCCGCCAGGTCCTCGCGGCCGGGCACGCCCAGGCGCACCAGGGCGCGCTGGACGCGATCCTCGAACACCTTCTCGAGGCGGTCCCAGGTGTCCACGGCGCGCTCGCGCACGACCCCGACGCGGTCCTCGACGGCGTCGCGCACCGCATCCACCTTGCCGGTGGCGAGCTTGCGGGTGTGCTGTTCCAGCGTCATGCCCTCCTTGACCAGGGCTTCGAACAGCTTCGAGCCTTCGCCCTGCGCGCGGTTGAAGGCGCCCATGCCGGCCATCCAGATCTGCTGCGCGGACTCGACGATCGAGCGCGAGACCTGTTCGGCCTTGGCCTGCAGGTCGGCGGCCGGAGAGGCGGGGGCCTTGGCGCGGGCGGTCTTCTTGAGCTTTGCCATGGAACGGAACTCCGGGTTCAGGTGGGTCGGGCGAGCGCCCGGGTTGGCGCCAAGGTGCAGCGCCTGTCTAGAGCATTCACACCAGCCCCGCCGCGGCGGCGGCCGCGATCAGCGCCGGGGTGCGCGCCGCCGCGGCGCCGGTCGGCGCTCGCGCACCAGGGCCTGGACGTCGTCGAGCGCCCGGCGCAGGCGCGCGGTGGTCTTGGTCGCGCGCGGCGCCAGGCCCAGGCCGTCCATGATGGAAGCGCCGGGATCGTCGAGCACCTCGTCGCGCAGGGCCAGGCCGTGGCGGGCCAGCACGGGCTTGAGCTCGGACCGGCGCCGGCGCAGGTCCGCCAGGGTCGAACGGAAGGCGTGCTCGCAGACCCGCTGGCGCGAGGAGTAGCTGAAGACGTTTGTATAGAACATCTCCTCGTCGTCCTCGTTGGGCTCGAACACCACCTGGTCCACGTCCGGGTATTGCTGGGCGTACTTGTCCAGGCCCACCCGCATGCGCGACTGCAGCAGGGTGCGGAAGGTCTGCGACAGCACCACCGGCAGGCCGCCCTCGGCGAGCTTGTCCATGCCTTCGGGCGGGCGCCCGGCGCGCTTGGCGTTGTAGGGCACGAAGGGGTTCACGCCCAGCATCAGGTCCACGCCGTGGTCGAACACGACCGAGGCGTGCATCGTCCGGCGCAGGGCGCCATCGACGAAATGATGGCCGTCGATGTCCACCGGGGGGTACAGGCCCGGCAATGCCGAGCTGGCCTGGATTGCCCGGGAGATCGGCACCTGGTCCCAACCGGGGCTGCCAAAGCGGACCGCCTCGCCGCTGTCGATGTCCACGGCCACCACGTAGAGCTTGGCGGCCAGTTCCCGGAAGTCGTTGCTGCGCCCCTCCAGGGTGAAGACCTCGCGCAGGAAGCGCTCGATCCCGCGGTTGTCCAGCAGCCCCGTCGGCACCAGCCCGCCGAGCCGGCCCACCAGGTCGGTCAGCTGCGCGGCGCTGGGGTCGGCCAGCACGTCCCGGCACCAACCGGCGGCGATGCGGGGCAGGGCGGCGGCGCGGCGCAGGTACTCGCCGAAGGC
>JAYRTA010000164.1:0-5183 GCA_041919875.1 Arenimonas sp. | reverse complement strand
TCCGGGCTGGCCGGGCCCGGGCCCGCAGCGCCGTCGCCGGCTTCGGTGCCGGACGCGGCCGGCGCTCCCTCCGCCACGGCCACCGGGGTCGCCGGTTCTTCCGCCTGCGCGCCACCGTCGACGGCCTTGGCGGGTTCGCCCTTGGCATCGTCGCTGAGGGTGGCGTCATCGACGGGCTCGCCGCGACGCGATTTCTCCGCTGCGCGCGCGGCCGCCATTTCCTCGCCGGTGATGATGCGGTCGGCGGGGATGGACACATAGGCTCCGCCACGGGTCCAGATCAGCGCGCGTCCGCCCTCATGGGCCAGCAGCGTGCCCTTGAACTCGGTGAATCCGACGTCCGACAGGGCGCCCAAGGGCTCGTCTTCGGCCCGCTTCGGGAAGTCCCGATCTTCCATCACCATGCCCAGGCTGGCATCGATGGCCTGCGCCAGTTGGGCCCGGAACAGGGCCTGGTCGTTCGCGGCCAACGTCGCCAGCACGTCCTCGCCGTCCCCGACATCCAGTGGATCCGTGTAGTAGACGACGTCGCGTCGGGCGATGCGGTCGCTGCGGTCGAACCGGCCGCCGCGCACTTCGATATGCACGGCGATGCGAAGCTGGCGCAGGGTGTCGTGCAGGGCGATGGGCAGGTCCACCGGGCCAGCGGCCATGTCGCCCACGCGCACCAGCAGGAATCGCTTGGCCCCGCGCGCCGTCGGCATGCGCTGGAACATCGTGGGATCGAGCTTGAGCGCGTCCGTGAAGGACATCGACTGCTGGTCCATGCCGCGTTTGGCAAGCGCGGCATGGAACGCGTCCATCACCAGGGGGCGGAACCCTGGTGCGCCCCAGGGCTCGGTCAGGAGCTCGAGCCGTTCGTTGGCTTTCGCCTGGGCGGCCTTGGTGGCCTCGTCGATCAGGATCTTCTGGGCCATCGCACCGCCGATCGCATGGCCGACGATCCCGGCTGCGCCATAACCCTGCGGGGGTGGGTAGTACCCCTCGTTGATCGGGCCCAACCTCACCCTGGCGGGCAGGTAGTTCAGCTGGCTGGCGCCCTCCTGGATGATCACGACGGCCGGCAGGTCCGACGCGGCTGCCGGAACGGCCAGGGACAGCGCGAGCAAGGCCGCGCCGACGCGCCGGCGCAGAGATCCCTTTGTCATTTCGTTTTCCCCTGAGCTAACTGCAGGGCAGCGTACCTTAGGCCGGCACCACTGTGTGCACAGGTGCATCGGCGCGGCCGGGGCTGTCCGGCTGTGGCGTGCCCTTGCGTTGGAACGGGAGCTGGGCGGCCCTGTCTCTCCCCGGAGGGCCGCCAGCCTCCAACCCTTAGAGCAGGGTTCATTGGGCGGCCCACCCTGGGCCGCCCGTTTTTTTTCCGGGGGACGTCCGGATCCGGGCCGGGCCTGCGTAAGGGGCAGGCGGCGCTGTCGCCACCCACCGGATGCCTGCCATGACCCCGTCGATTTCGCGCCTCCCGCGCACCCTTTGCCTGGCCCTGGGACTGCTGGCCGCCGCCGGCACCGGCGCCGCCGAGCTCTCGCCCGCTGAACGCGCCGCCGCCGGCCGCGCCTTCGTCGCCAAGTGGGGGCCCTACGTCGAACGCGTGCACGGCGTATCGGCCCGCACCTGGTCCGAGCGCATGGGTTCCACCTTTGCCGCCGCCGATGCCGACAACCTGCGCGCCGCCCTGGACCGGGACACCTTCGAAGGCGCCGTGGCCGCGCTGACCGGGGCCGGCCATCGCCTCGACGACGCCGAAGTCATCCACCGGCTGGCACGCAACACCCTGGCCGGCGGCGCCGGGGACCCGGCGGCCGAACGCGCGGCCTCGGCCAAGGTCCTGGGCGACGTGGACCGCGACCAGGTGTTCACGCCGGTGCCGCCCTGCCGGCTGGCGGATACGCGGCTTGCCGGTGGCATCCTGGGCGCGGGCACGTCCCGGAACCTGTATGCCCTGGCCGCCCTGCCGGAGAGCACCTTCACCAGCCAGGGCGGCAGCGCCAGCAACTGTGGCCTGTACGGCATCGGCGCCAGCGCCGTGGTCCTGAACGTGACGGTGGTCTCGCCGGCCAACGTGGGCTTCGCCACCGTACACCGGTTCGGCCAAACCCGCCCCACGGCCGCCAGCCTGACCTACCAGGCGGGCAACCTGCTGAGCAATACCGTGGTGTCCCAGGTCCCCATTCCGGTCTCGACCTTCGACATTTCCCTCTACAGTTCTGCCCAGGCGCACTACGTGGTGGATATCGTGGGCTACTACTCGGCGCCGCGGGCGTCCGAGCTGCAATGCGTCGGCGGCACCGTGAACTCGTTCTTCCTGGCCGCGAACACGGCCGCGTTCTTCAACAACAGCAGCTGCCCGACCGGGTACTCGGCCGTATCCGCCTACTGCTACTCGCCCGACGTCGGCGTCCGCAGCCAGGGCAGTGGGCTGCTTGGCAACGTCGCCGGCAACGTCAGCTTCTGCGCCTGGGAGAACGGTACCGGCACCAGCAAGAACGTGTTCGGCGGCTCGCTCTGCTGCCGCAACCCGGGCCGCTGACCCCGGTGACGCGACCCGGCCGCCCACCGGTCGGGTCGACCCCGAGGCGCCGGTGCTGGCGGTCGGCGGGGCGTTGATTTAGCGTTTCCCTCTGGCGCGGCCAACCGGCCGCCACCGAGAGGGAGCCCCCGATGTTGCGCGCATTGCTGATCCCGGCCCTTGCCCTGGCCCTGGCCAGCCCCGTCCTGGCCGCCGAGGCCGATCCCCTCAGCCCGGCCGAACGCGGGCAGTTGACCCGGCAGTTCATCCTCAAGTGGGGCCCCTACGTGCAGGGCGGGCAGGGCATCCCGGCGCGGGTGTGGGCCCAGCGCATGGTGCCCCTGTTCGTGGCGGCCGACCCGGCGAACTTCCGCCGCGCGCTCACGCGCGACACCTTCGAAGGCGCGCTGGCCGAGTTCGGCGGACGCGGCCAGCGCCTGAGCGACGCGCAGGTGATCGACGCCCATGCCGCCGCCGGCATTCCCGAGCGCCCGGCCCTGCAGGCCCTGGCGGCCAAGACCCTCGGGTCGACCACGAATGACCTCGTCTACACACCGGTGACGCCGTGCCGCATCTTCGACACGCGCGTGGCCGGGGGCATCCTGGGCGCCGGGGCGACGCGCGGATTCCTCGCGGTCGCCATCAGCGCCGGCACTGGTTTCGGCTTCCAGGGCGGCAGCAGCACCGACTGCAACGTGGCCGGGATCGGCGCGAGCGCGGTGGTGCTCAACGTCACGGCGGTGACGCCGGCCAATGTCGGCTTCGCCACGGTGTGGAAACATGGCGAAACCCGGCCGCTGGCCGCGGCGATCACCTACAACGCCGGGCAGGTGATCAGCAATACCGTGGTGGTGGGCATTCCCAACCCGCTGGGCATCAACGACATTTCGGTCTACACCTCGGCCCCGGCGCACTATGTCGCCGACATCGTCGGTTACTTCTCGCCGCCGCAGGCCACCGGTTTCCAGTGCACGAACACCACGGTGCAGAACTTCACGATCGGCGCCAATCTGAGCAACTTCTTCAACAATCCCGCGTGTCCGGCGGGTTACGTGGCCACCACGCCCTATTGCTACACCCCGGCCACCGGCGTGCGGATGCAGGGATCCGGATACAACTCCAACGCTTCCGGCAACGCCACCTTCTGCGCCTGGGAGAACAACACCGGGGTGAGCCAAAGCGTGTTCGGCGGCAACGTCTGCTGCCGCGTGCCCGGCCGCTGACGCCAACGCGCGACCCGGCCCCGCGGTCGGGTCGCGCATCCGGGCCAGTCGACGAAGTCGTCCCCGGCCTTCCGGCAGGGCCCCGCACTCGCCGCGCGCGCCGGTCCGTGATGGTGCCGGCGAGTGCTGAACCGGCCCGGGCAGCGCCCGCGGCCGGCCTTCACGCCCCGTGCGCTGGCCCTCGTGTCCACTGGGGGCCTGAGGGTTCCGGGGATACCGATTGGCTTCTGTCCTGTCCGCCTGCGAGGCGCCTGTCGAGGCCCTCGAGTCCGAGTTGGTCGCCCTGGTGGCGCGCCTGCGCTTCGGGGACGTCGACGCCCTGGGTCGCCTGCATGACCTCACCCTGGGCCGGCTGTACGCCGTGGCCCTGCGGGTGTTGCGCGATCCGCTCGATGCCGAGGAAGTGGTGTCCGACGTGCTGCTGCAGGTCTGGAACCAGGCCGCCAGCTACTGCCCCGAGCGCGGCGCGGTGCTGGCCTGGATGCAGACCCTGGCCTGGACCCGCAGCGTTGACCGGCTGCGGCGCCTGCGCCGCCACCGCGCCTGCGAGACCCTGCATCCGGAGTCCCCCGATCCCGCGTACGCCGCGCAGGAGGGCGCGCCCGCCACCGCGATGCTCGACCGCCTGGGCAACGCCCACCGCGTGCGCGTCGCGCTGGCGCGCCTGAGCCCCGCGCAGCAGCGCGTCCTGCACCTGGCGTTCGGAGAAGACTTGAGCCATCCAGAGATTGCCCAACGCACCGGCTGGCCCCTGGGCACGGTGAAATCGCATGCACGCCGGGGCCTGGCCGCGCTGCGGGCGGCGCTGGCCGACGGGGAGGACGCATGAGCGGCGCACCCGACGAGGTGCTGCTGGCGGCCCTGGCCGGCCTGCTGCCGGACGCGCATCCGCCCGCGGCCCGCGCCAGGGCGCTGCGGGCGCGCCTGCTGGCCGCGGCGGGCGGGCAGGGCGCGCGCCTGCTCCGGGCCGGCGAGGGCGCCTGGCACCCGTTCCTGCCCGGCATTTCGCTGCGCCTGCTGCACCTGGACGAAGCCGCCGGCACCCAGACCGCGCTCTGGCGGCTCGCGCCCGGCGCCGTCGTGCCGCCGCACCCGCATTCGCACGAGGAAGAGTGCCTGGTGCTGGAAGGCTCGGTGGTGCAGGAGGGCGTGGAGTTCGCCGCCGGCGATTTCCTGGTCGTGGCGGCCGGGCAATGGCATCCGGCCTTCCGGTCCCCGGGCGGCGCCCTGCTGATGATCCGGGGCGAGCGCCTGGCCCTGCCCACCATGCCCGGCCCGGCGCGCGCCTGAGCCTGCATCCGACATGGCCCTTGCCCGCGTAGGGCAGCGCAGAGGAGATTTCCGATGAACCGTGTACTCGCCTGGCTGGGCGTGAGCCTGTTCCTGTGCGCGATGTCGCTGGCGGCCCGCGCCACGACGCCGCGGCCGGCCGCGCCCGCCCCCCGCGAATC
>JAYRTA010000163.1:0-5209 GCA_041919875.1 Arenimonas sp. | reverse complement strand
CTGGTCGACTGGGACTTCGTCGCCGGCCAGATGGCCTGATGGCGGAATCCGCCAGCCTGCTGTCGATCGAAGGCCTGGACTGCGATTACGCAGGCCAGGCCGCCGTCGCCGGCCTCTCGCTGGCGCTGGCGCCCGGGGAACTGGGCTGCCTGCTCGGCCCCAGCGGCTGCGGCAAGACCACGCTGCTGCGGGCCGTGGCCGGCTTCCATGCGCCGCGCGCCGGCCACGTGCGGCTGCGCGGCCGCGACGCCACCCGGCTGGCGCCGGAAGCACGAGGCCTGGGCTTCGTCTTCCAGGACCTCGCCCTGTTCCCGCACCTGGACGTGGCCGGCAACGTGGGCTTCGGCCTGCACCGGCTGGCGCGCCGCGAACGCGAAGCACGCATCGCGGGGATGCTCTCGCTGCTCGGGCTCGAGGGCCTGGGCGGACGCTTCCCGCATGAACTGTCCGGCGGCCAGCAACAGCGCGTGGCGCTGGCGCGCTCGCTGGCGCCGCAGCCCGACTTGCTGCTGCTGGACGAACCGTTTTCCTCGCTCGATGCCGACCTGCGCGGCCGCCTGCGCGACGAACTGCGCGCGGTCCTGCGGCGACTGGGCATCGCCGCCCTGCTGGTGACGCACGACCAGGCGGAGGCCTTCGCCTTCGCCGACCGCGTCGGCGTGATGCAGGCCGGTCGCCTGCTGCAGTGGGCGCCGGGCTACGAGCTTTACCATCGCCCGGCCACCCCCTTCGTCGCCGGCTTCGTCGGCGAGGGTCGGCTGCTGCCGGCCCGCGTGCTGGCCGGCGGCCGCTTGGCCACCGCGCTGGGCGAACTGGCGGCGCCGGACGCCCTGCGGCATCCCGAAGGCCACCCGGTGCAGGTGCTGCTCCGGCCCGACGACATCGTGCTGGCGCCGCGGGACGGCATCGAGGCGGAGGTGGCCGCGGTCAGCTTCCTCGGTGCGCAAACCCTGCATTCCCTGCGCCTGTCCGACGGCACCACCGTGCCCGCGCTGTTCCCCAGCCACCGGCAGCGTGCGGTCGGCGAACGCGTGCGCGTGCGCCCGGACCTCGACCACGTCGTCGTCTTCCCCGTCGACGCCGCGTAGGTGCGCCTCCGGGCGCGAAGTCCCCGGCACGCACCTTGCGGGAGCGCGTCCACGGTCGCCGGGTTTCGCGCCTGCAGGCGCTCCTACGGGGCGTTGCGCAGGCGGGCGATGACCGGGGCCACCTGCGCCTCGCGACCCAGCGCCGCGCCGACGCGCGCCAGCGCATCGGCCAACGCCAGCGGCGAATCCTCGCGCAGCGTCGCATGGCCGACCTTGCGGCCTTCGCGGGGCGACTTGCCGTAGTCGTGCCAGTGGCCGCCGGCCTCGGCCAGCACCGGCGCCGACGGCGGCATTTCGCCGATCCAGTTGAGCATGCAGGCCTGGCCCAGCGCCCGCGTTTCGCCCAGCGGCAGGCCCAGCACCGCCCGCAGGTGGTTCTGGAACTGCGAGGTTTCGGCGCCCTCGATCGTCCAGTGCCCGGAGTTGTGCACGCGCGGCGCCATTTCGTTGGCCACCAGCACGCCATCGCGCAGGAACAGCTCGAGCGCGAACACGCCGACGTAATCCAGCGCCTGCGCGACCTTGCGCGCCGCGTCCAGCGCCTGCGCCTGCAGCGCCGCCTCGGCGGACGCCGGCGCCAGGCTCGCGGAGAGGATGCCGTCCACGTGCCAGTTCTCGGTCAGCGGCCAGGCGCGCAACTCGCCGTCGCGGCCGCGCACCGCCACCACGCTCAGTTCGCGCTGGAAGGCGACGAAGCCTTCCAGGATCAGGCCGACCGTGGCCGCCTGCGCCCCCAGGGCCCCCCAGGCCGCGTCCACGTCCTCGGGCGAACGCAGCCGGAACTGGCCCTTGCCGTCGTAGCCCAGGCGACGGGTCTTGAGGATGCTGGGCGTGCCGATCGCCGCGACCGCGGCCGCCAGCTGCTCGCGTGAATCCACCGGCGCGAACTCCGGCACCGGGATGCCGAGCTCCCGGAACAGGGTCTTTTCAGCGAGGCGGTCCTGGGCCACGCCCAGCGCGCGCGGATTCGGGAATACCGGGACGCGCTCGGCCAGCCAGCGGGCGCTTTCGGCCGGCACGTTCTCGAAATCGAAGGTGGCCACGTCCACGCGCGCCGCGAATTGCTCCAGGGCCGCCTGGTCGCGGTAGTCGGCCTCGAGCAGCGGCGCGAACTGCGCGGCGCAGGCGTCGGCCGTGCTGTCGAGCACGAGGAAGCGAAGGCCCAGCGGGGCGCCCGAGAGCGCGAGCATGCGGGCCAGTTGCCCGCCGCCGAGGATGCCGACCGTGGTCACGGCTGGCGCGGGTCCGGATGGGCCAGCACGTCGTCGGTCTGGCGGGCGCGGAAGGTGTCCAGGGCCTCGCGCACCGCGGGGTGGTCGGCCGCAAGCATCGCGGCGGCAAACAAACCGGCATTGGCGGCGCCCGCCGCACCGATCGCGAAGGTGGCCACCGGCACGCCGGCGGGCATCTGCACGATCGAGAGCAGGGAGTCGAGGCCGTTGAGGGCCTTGCTCTGCACCGGCACGCCGAGCACCGGCACCGGCGTCATCGCCGCCAGCATGCCCGGCAGGTGGGCGGCGCCCCCGGCACCGGCGATGATCGCGCGCAGTCCGCGCGCCTGCGCCGACTTGGCGTACTCGACCAGCAGTTCGGGCGTGCGATGCGCGCTGACCACGCGCACCTCGTGCGCCACGCCCAGCTGGCCCAGGCGGGTGACGGCGTGCTGCATCGTTTCCCAGTCCGACCGGGACCCCATGACGACCCCGACCAGCGGGGCAGCGGTGGTTTGGTTCATGGCGGGCGCCTGCGGCAAAACGCTATTCTAGACGCCATCGAAGGCCCCCGGACACCGCCCGCCCATGGATCGCAAGCTGCTCGACCTCCTGTGCTGCCCGACCAGCCGCCAGCCCCTGGCCCTGCTTTCGGCCGCCGAGCTCGAGGCGATCAACCGGGCCATCGCCCAGGGCGGCGTCCGCCGCGCCGACGGCAGCGCACAGGCCGCGCCGCTGGCCGCCGGGCTGCTCACCCGCGACCGCAGGACGATCTACCGCGTGGACGAAGGCATCCCGGTGCTGCTGGCCGACGAAGCCCTGGCCACCGCCGGCCTCGAAGGCTTTTCGCGCTGATGCCGGGCCTGGCGCCGCCGCCGGCCGCCGTCGTTGCCGCCGACGTCGCCCGCGCGCTGGCCGAAGACCTCGGCCCGGGCGACGCCACCGCCGCCCTGCTCCCGGACACCGACGCACGCGCCTACGTGCTCGCCAAGGAGGCCGGCGTCGTGGCTGGCCGTCCCTGGTTCGACGCCTGCTTCCTGGCCCTGGACCCGGCCGCGCGCCTGCACTGGCAGGTGGCGGAGGGCCAGGCGGTGCCTGCCGGCACGGTGCTGGTGCGGATCGAGGGTCGCGCCCGCGCCCTGGTCAGCGCCGAACGCCCGGCCCTGAACTTCCTGCAGACCCTGTCGGCCACCGCCAGCCGCACCGCGGAATGCGTGGCCGTGCTGGCCGGCAGCGGCACCCGTGTGCTCGACACCCGCAAGACCCTGCCCGGCCTGCGCCAGGCGCAAAAGTACGCGGTCCGCGCCGGCGGCGGCGACAACCACCGCATGGGGCTTTACGACGCGGTGATGCTGAAGGAAAACCACATCCACGCCGCCGGCTCGATCGCCGCGGCGGCGGCGGCGGCGCGGGCGATGCATCCCTCGCTGCCGCTGATCATCGAAGTGGAAACCCTGGACGAACTCGACCAGGCCCTGGCCACCGGCTGCGACCGCATCCTGGTGGACGATTTCAGCGAACCCGACCTGCACGAGGCCGTGCGCCGGGCCCGGGGCCGCACGCCGCTGGAGGTCTCGGGCGGGGTCACGCTCGAGCGACTGGCGGCGCTGGCCCGCATCGGCGTCGACTTCGTCTCGATCGGCGCGCTGACCAAGCACGTCCGCGCCCTGGACCTGTCCATGCGCCTGGGCGACCCCCCGCCCGACGCGTAGGCGCGGCTTCCGCCGCGATCACACAAGGCCCGAAAAGAGCGGCGTCCGCGGGCTTCGCGCCTGAGGGCGCTCTCGCGCGGGTGCCGCGGCCTCAGCCGCGGCTGAGCACCAAGGCGACGATCACCAGCACCGCCGCGGCCGTCAGCATGATCGGCACCCACTTGCTCACCGAGGGCCCACCGGCCGCGGCCGGCTTGCTCGCCTCGGGCGTGGCCAGCCGGGTGGTCTGCTGGGCCATCTCCATGCCCGGCGCCACCAGGATGAAACGCACCGCGTCCAGGCGCAGCTCGTCGCCGGCGGACAGGAAGCCCTGCTGCACGCGCTTGCCGTTGATGTAGGTGCCGTTGCTCGAGCCGAGGTCCTCGACCGACAGGCCATCGGGCGTGGGCTTGACCAGCGCGTGGCGGCGCGAGATCTCTTCGGCCGCCACGGAAATGTCCGCTTCCGCCGCGCGGCCGATCACGACCGGCCCGGCCACCGGGAAGACCTTGCCGAACACGGCGCCGCTGACCCCGCGCAGCACGAACTTGGGCACCGCCATGCGCACGCGCGTGGCGCCGCTGTCGTCGTCCGGATTGCCCGCGGGCGCCGGGGCGCCACTGGCGCCGGCCGGGGCCGCGCGCACCGCTTCGACGACGGCGAAGCGGGCGAGGATGCCGGCGAAACCGATCTGGTCGCCTGCGCGCAGCGCCATGATGTCGGCGACCTCGCGGCCGTTGACCGTCACGCTGCCGCCGCCCGCGGGCACCTGCAGGTTGGCGCCGGTCTGGGTGACGTGGATTTCGCAGTGCGCGGGCTCGATGCCCGGGCCGTCCAGCCGCACGCCGGCGTCGGCCGCCGAACCGATGCGGTTCACGCCGTGGCTGAGCAGGACCTGGCCATGTTCGCCATTGGGAAACACCAGTTTCATCCCGCTCTCCTGCGACGGCGTCGCGACCGCGCCGGGCCGGCGCGCCGCCAGTGTAGCCATGCCGCGTCGCGGCCGTCACGGGGGCGGCTTGCGGGCGGCCGGGACCGTCCCCACACTGGCCCCATGCTTTCCACCCTGATCGCCAGCATCGCCGCGTTCGCCCTCGCGGCGTTCTGGTTCAACGGCCGCGCGGCCGCCGAAACGGCCACCCACTGGGGCCGGCAGGCCTGCGCCCGGGCCGGTGTCACCTGGCTCGACCACAGCGTGCACCTGGTGCGGCTGCGCATG
>JAYRTA010000162.1:0-5224 GCA_041919875.1 Arenimonas sp. | reverse complement strand
GGACGAGGCATGGCCGAATTATATGCTTGCGTTCTAATTTAGCAATCCCTAATATGCAGAGCCATCGCCGGACCCGATCCAGGAGGCCGCCATGACCCCGCCCCGCATCCAAGCCTTCCACCACGCCGATTCCGGCACCTGGACCTATCTCGTCGCCGACCCGGCCACCGGCATGGCTGCGGTCATCGACCCGGTGCTCGACTACGATCCCAAGTCCGGCCGGACCGCAACCCGCGCGGTGGAGGAGGTCGCTGCGGCCCTGCAGTCGGGGGGCCTTCGGCTGCAGTGGATCCTCGAGACCCACGCCCATGCCGACCACCTCAGTGCCGCCCCCTGGCTGCGCGCGCGCTTCGGCGGGACGCTCGCCATCGGCGCCGGCATCCGCGAGGTGCAGGCGACGTTCAAGCCGATCTTCAACCTTGAGCCGGGCTTCGCCACCGACGGGTCGCAGTTCGATCACCTGTTCGCGGACGGCGAGGCCTTCCTCATTGGCGGGATGCCGGCGCGCGTGATCGCCACACCGGGCCACACGAATGACAGCGTGAGCTACCTGGTGGGTGACGCGGTGTTCGTCGGCGACAGCCTGTTCATGCCCGACGGCGGCACCGCGCGCTGCGATTTCCCCGGCGGCGACGCCGCCAGGCTCTACCGTTCGATCCACAGCCTGTACGCGCTGCCGGACGACACCCGCGTGTTCGTCTGCCATGACTACGGCCCCGGGGGCCGTGCCGTGGCCTGCGAAACGAGCATCGGCGCGCAGAAGCGATCGAACATCCACGTCAACGACGGCGTGCCGGAAGCAGACTACGTGGCGCTGCGTAAAGCGCGCGACGCCACGCTGGCGATGCCGGTGCTGATGCTGCCGGCGGTGCAGGTGAACATCCGCGCCGGCCAACTGCCACCGGCGGAAGGCAACGGAACCCGTTACCTGAAGATTCCACTGGATCGCCTGTGAACCTACCGCCGGACTTCTCGCCCTGGGCCGCCTTGGGTGGCGGCGCGCTGATAGGCGCTGCGGCCACCGCCCTGCTGGCGCTCAATGGCCGGATCGCGGGCGTCAGTGGCATCGCCTGGGCGGCCGTGCGCGAGCCCGACGGCCGGGGTTGGCGCCTGTCGTTCCTTGCCGGCCTGGTCGCCGGGGCTGCGCTGTGGTTCGCGCTGGACCCGGCGAGTGCGCCGGCGCGCGAAGGCTTCCCGCGGCCAATGCTGCTCGCCGGTGCGCTGCTGGTCGGCGTCGGTACCCGCCTGGGCAGCGGCTGCACGAGTGGTCATGGCATCTGTGGCCTGGCCCGGCTTTCCCGACGATCGCTGGTGGCCGTTGTGGTGTTCATGGCGACCGCGATGGCGACGACGACCCTGGTGCGCCATGCGTTCTAGGCCCCTGCTGTCGGCAGGCCTGGCTGGACTGCTCTTCGGCCTGGGCCTGGCAATTTCGGGAATGGCGGATCCAGCGCGCGTTCTGGCCTTCCTCGACCCCCTGGGCGCATGGGATCCCAGCCTGGCCCTGGTGATGGCGGGTGCACTGGCCGTATCGGTGCCGGGCTTTGCCTGGGTCCGGCGGCAGGGCCGTGCGCGCTGGGGCCCCTTGCACCTGCCGAGCGCACGCGCAATCGATCCCCGGCTTTGGGCCGGCGCGGCCCTGTTCGGCATCGGCTGGGGTCTGGCCGGCTACTGCCCGGGCCCGCTCCTGGCGAGCCTGGGCCAGCTGTCTCCGGAATCCGTGTGGGCCGTGCCGGCCATGTTGGCCGGGTTCTGGATCGCGGACCGCTGGACGCAGCCGCGAACGCGCGCCTGACTCAGCGCAGCGCCTTGGCCGCCTCGACCACCGCCTCGGCAGTGATGCCGAAGTGCTTGTACAGCTGCTCGGCCGGGGCCGAGGCGCCGAACTGGTCGATGCCGACCACGGCGCCGTCCAGGCCCACGTACTGTCGCCAGAAGCCGGTGACGCCGGCCTCCACCGCCACGCGTTTGCGGCACCAGGACGGCAGCACGGCTTCGCGCCACTCGACCGGCTGGCGGTTGAACACCTCGGTGGACGGCATCGAGACGACACGCGCCTGGATGCCCTCGCCCGCCAGCCGGCGCATCGCCTCCATCGCCAGCTCGACCTCGGAACCGGTGGCGATCAGGATGCAGTCGAACTGCGCACCCGCGGGATCGGACAGCACGTAGCCGCCGCGGGCGATATCGCCCAGCTGCTGCGCCGTGCGCGGCTGGTGCGCCAGGTTCTGCCGGCTGAACACCAGGCAGCTCGGGCCGGCGGTGCGCTCGATCGCCTGCTGCCAGGCCACCGCTGATTCCACGGCGTCGCAGGGGCGCCAGACGTCGTTGTTCGGGATGTAGCGCAGCGAAGCCAGGTGCTCGACCGGCTGGTGGGTCGGGCCGTCCTCGCCCAGGCCGATCGAGTCGTGGGTGAACACGTGGATCGTGCGGGTCGGGATCAGCGCCGACATGCGCAGGGCGTTGCGCGAGTAGTCGGAGAACACCAGGAACGTGGCGTCGTAGGGAATGAAGCCGCCGTGCAGGGCCAGGCCGTTGCTGATCGCGCTCATGCCGAACTCGCGCACGCCGTAGTGCACGTAGTTGGCGTGGGCGTCGTCGGACGTGACCGACTTGCTGCCCTTCCAGAGCGTGAGGTTGGAGTGGGCGAGGTCGGCCGAACCGCCGATGAGCTCGGGCAGCAGCGGGCCGAAGGCCTCGAGCGCCATCTGCGAGGCCTTGCGCGAGGCGACCACCGGGCCATCCTGCTGCAGCCTGGCGATGTAGTCGGCCGCGGCCTGGGCGAACTGCTCCGGCAGGCCGCCGCGCATGCGCCGCAGCAGCTCGGCCGCTTCGGCCGGATGGAGCTTGGCGTAGGCCTCGAGTTGGCGGTTCCACTGCTCCTCGCGCACCAGGCCGGTGTTGCCGGCGCGCCAGCCGTCGTAGATCGCCGGCGGGATCTCGAACGGGGCGTGGGTCCAACCGAGGTTCTCCCGGGTGGCGGCGATCTCGTCCTTGCCCAGCGGTGCGCCGTGGGTGGACTCCTTGCCCTGCTTGTTCGGCGAACCGAAGCCGATCGTGGTGCGGCAGCAGATCAGGGTCGGCTTGTCGGCCTCTGCCTGGGCCGTCTTGATGGCCTGGGCGATTTCCTGCGGATCGTGGCCATCGACCTTGCGGATCACCTGCCAGCCGTAGGCCTCGAAGCGCGCGGGCGTGTCATCGGTGAACCAGCCGGCGGTATCGCCGTCGATCGAAATGCGGTTGTCGTCCCAGAACGCGATCAGCTTGCCCAGGCCCCAGGTGCCGGCCAGCGAGGCGGCCTCGTGCGAGACGCCCTCCATCAGGCAGCCATCGCCCAGGAACACCCAGGTGTGGTGGTCGACCAGTTCGAACTCGGGGCGATTGAAGCGCCGCGCCAGCAGCTTCTCGGCCAGGGCCATGCCCACCGCGTTGGCGAAGCCCTGCCCCAGCGGGCCCGTGGTGGTTTCCACGCCCGGGGTGTGGCCGAACTCGGGGTGGCCGGCGGTCTTGCTGTGCAGCTGGCGGAAGCGCTTGAGCTGTTCGATCGGCAGGTCGTAGCCGCTCAGGTGCAGCAGCGCATAGACCAGCATCGAGCCATGGCCGTTGGACAGGACGAACCGGTCGCGGTTGAACCAGCCGGGATTGTTCGGGTTGTGGCTCAGGAAGTCGTTCCAGAGCACCTCGGCAATGTCGGCCATGCCCATCGGCATGCCGGGATGGCCGGACTTGGCGGCCTCGACCGCGTCCATGGCGAGGAAGCGGATGGCGTTGGCGAGTTCGCGGCGGGTCGGACGGGCGGCGGTCATGGCGGGCGGCTCGGGCAGGAAGACGGGCGGCCCGCGCGGCGGGCGGGCGCCCCATTTTCCCCCAGCGCGGCGGCCGCTGTCGCGGTTGCGTGGCGGGAGCCGGGGTGTTACGTCCGGGTGTCGGCCGGGGCAGGGGGCGGCAGGTCGGCATCGGCGGGCTCGTAATGCGCGATCACGACCGCGCCGGTCATGTCGCCGCCGACGTTCACCACCGTGCGGCACATGTCCAGCAGGCGGTCGACGCCCAGCACCAGGCCAATGCCCTCGGGCGGGATGCCGAACATGGCCAGGATCATCGCGATCACCGGCAGCGAGCCGCCCGGCACCCCCGCCGCGCCGATCGACCCGAGGATGCACAGGACCAGGATCATGCCCTGCTGCACCAGGCTCAGCTCGACCCCGAAAAACTGGGCCAGGAACAGCACCGTGATGCCCTCGAACAGGGCCGTGCCATTCATGTTGGCGGTGGCGCCCAGGGTGCAGACGAAGCGCGCCACGCGACGGGGGACACCCAAGGCCTCTTCGGTCACCTTCAGGGTGGTGGGCAGGGTGGCGCTGGAGGACGAGGTCGAGAAGGCCGTCAACAGGGCGGGCTGGGCACCGCGGAACACGGCCAGAGGCGAGCGCCGGGCCAGCAGCACCAGCAGCAGCGGGAAGACGACGAAGAAGTGCACGCCCAGGGCCAGCAGCACGGTGCCGACGAACCAGGCCAGCTGCTGCAGCACATCCAGGCCCAGGCGGGCGGTGATCGAGAACAACAGGGCGGCCACGGCATAGGGCGCCAGCTGGATCACCCAGCCGACCAGCTTCAGGCAGATCTCGTAGACGCCTTCGACCGCGGACACGAAGCTGCCGGTGGCGCGGCTGCGGATCACGGTGGCGGCGATGCCGAACATGAGGGCGAAGAACATGATCGCGATCAGGTCGCCGTCGACCGCGGCCTTCACCGGGTTGCGCGGCACGATGTTGAGCAGGATGTCGATGCCCGACACCGCCTCGCGACCGGCCGCGATCGCCTGGGCGCGCTCGCCGGACTGGGCGATGATCTGTTGACCCAGCTCGGGCGGGATGCCGACGCCGGGCTTGAGCAGGCTCACGGCCACCAGGCCGATGGTGACGGCCAGGGTGGTGACGACGAGGATCCAGGCCAGGGTGCGCCCGCCGATGCGCCCGAGCGAGCGCGGGTCGCCGATCTCCACGACGCCCAGGACCAGGGCCGAGAACACCAGCGGGATCACCAGCATGAACAGCAGGCGCAGGAACAGTTGCCCCACCGGGTCGGCCACGTACTGGATGAGGGCCGCCAGCCAGGACGCGTCCGCGAACTGGTAGTTCGCGAGCAGGCCCAGGCCGGCGCCCACCGCGAAACCGATCAGCATGCGGGTGTGCAGCGAGGGGGATGCCATTTCGGCGCCTCC
>JAYRTA010000161.1:0-5243 GCA_041919875.1 Arenimonas sp. | reverse complement strand
CCCGGACCCAGGCCCTGCAGCAGGCCGCGCAGCCGCTGTATGCGGCGGCGGCCTCCGGCGACCAGGGTGCCCCGGCCGGCGACGCCGGCCCGTCGGCGGCCAAGGCCGAGGACGTGGTGGACGCCGAGTTCACCGAGGTCAAGGACGACGACCGAAAGTAAGCGAGCACGGCCCGCCGGCGGCAAACGCCGGCGGGCCCCGCAGCCCGCGTCGGGCCGGTGGACCCGGTCGCCGCGGGCGTTTTCATGAACGGCAGGGCGGCAGCGGATGAGCAAGCGCGATTACTACGAAGTGCTGGGCGTTGCGCGCAACGCGTCCGAGGATGAACTCAAGAAGGCCTACCGGCGCGCCGCGCAGAAGTTCCATCCCGACCGCAATCCCGGCGATGCCGGGGCCGAGGCCAGCTTCAAGGAGGCCAAGGAGGCCTACGAGGTGCTGTCCGACGGCGGCAAGCGGCGCCTGTACGACCAGCATGGCCACGCCGCCTTCCAGCACGGCATGGGCGGCGGCAATCCCGGTGGTCCCGGCTTCGGCGACGTCAACGACATCTTCGGCGACATCTTCGGCGACATCTTCGGGGGTGGCCGCCAGCGCGGGCCGCGCCGCGGCGCCGACCTGCGCTACGCGGTCGAGCTGGACCTCGAAGAGGCCGTGTTCGGTGTCGACAAGCGCATCGAGGTACCCACCCTGGTGGCCTGCAAGCCGTGCAGCGGCAGTGGTTCGGAGGATGGCAAGACCAGCACCTGCGGCACCTGCGGCGGCCGCGGCCAGGTGCGCATGCAGCGCGGCATCTTCGCGGTGCAGCAGGCGTGCCCGGCCTGCGGCGGGCGTGGCCAGACCATCAGCAAGCCCTGCAAGTCCTGCCACGGCAATGGCCGCGTGCAGGAGGAGAAGGTGCTGCAGGTGAAGATCCCGGCCGGGGTGGACACCGGCGACCGCATCCGGCTGGCGGGCGAGGGCGAGGCCGGGCCGGCCGGCGCACCGGCCGGCGACCTGTACGTGGAGGTGCACGTGCGCGAGCACGCGATCTTCCAGCGCGATGGCGACGACCTCTATTGCGAGGTGCCGGTTCGATTCTCGCAGGCAGCCCTGGGCGCGGATATCGTGGTGCCCACGCTCGATGGCGAGGCCCTGATCAAGGTGCCCAAGGAAACCCAGACGGGCAAGCTGTTCCGCCTGCGCGGCAAGGGCGTGCGCTCGGTGCGCAGCCAGGCGGCGGGCGACCTGATGTGCCGCCTGGTGGTCGAAACGCCGGTGAACCTCACGGCGCGCCAGCGCGAGCTGATGGAGGAGTTCGAGGCCACGTTCGAAGGTGACCAGGCGGCCCGGCACTCGCCGCGCTCGAGCGGGTTCCTCGATGGCGTCAAGGCGTTCTGGGAACGCATGACGTCCTGAGCCCCGCTCCCGTGCGCCGCAAAATGAAACGCCCGGCTTGCGCCGGGCGTTTCGTTGTCCACGGCGGCGGGTTCAGCGCGGCCGGTACAGGGGGCGCGAGGGCGCGCCGGTGTAGCCGTCGAGCTTCTCGCCCACCACGTTGCCCAGGTGCTCGATGCGGGCCGCCGGCGAGGGATGGGTCGAGAAAAGCAGGCCCATCGCCCGGTCATTGGCCGCGGCGCCGTCGAGCGTCTGCAGCACGCCCACCAGGGAGAACGGGTCGTAGCCCGCGCGCGCGGCGATCACCATGCCGTGCACGTCGGCCTGGTGCTCGTCCTTGCGGTCGATGCCGCGCGCCAGCACCTGGGTGCCGACCGAGAAGGCCTTGGCGCCGAAGCGCTGCACGAGCTCGTTGTCGCTGCGGCCGGCCAGGTCGCCGGCCACCTCGTTGGCGAAGTCGCGGCCCATCTCGCCCTTGATCGCCTTCACCTGGTGCTTCTGCACCACGTGGGCGATCTCGTGGCCGAGCACGCCGGCCAGTTCGCTTTCGTCGCGCAGGCGCTCGTACAGGCCCCAGGTGATCAGCACCGTGCCGCCCGGCAGGGCGAAGGCGTTGACATCGGTGCTGTCGACCACGCCGAAGCGCCAGGGCAGGTCGGGCCGCTCGGTCTGCATCGCCATCCACATGCCGACCTGGTTGACGTAGCGCTGCAGGCCCTCGTCCTTGACCAGCGGGGCGGCGCCCAGCACGTTCGAGGCGATGCCGCGGCCGAGCTGGATTTCCTCTTCCTGGGTGATCTCTTCCGAGGCTTCGGCGGCCTTCTGGCCGAACTTGAGCAGGCTCTCGGCATTCCCGCCGAGCCGGCCGAGCGCGTGGGAAGGGCCGGCGAACAGCAGGGCGAGCAGGGCGCCCGCGAGGATCGGGGTTCTCATCGCTGCCTCCTGCGGTCGCGGCCGCCCGATTCGAGGTACTTGACCTGCTGGGCCTTGAGCGGCGCCTGCGCGGCGAACTGCTGGGCCTGGCCGCTGCTGGCGGCATACCCGTCGAGCAGCTCCAGTTCGTAGGTATTGGCCGAGGCGCTCATCAGCTGGTCGGCCGAGAGGCCCTTGACGCCGGTCGGCACTGCGCTGGCGCTCGAGCCGGTGCGGAAGGCCGCCATCATCTGCGCGCCGCCGTCGTTGCCGGGCAGGCCCGAACCGGTGCGCAGGTTGAGGATGCGGGCCCAGCCGGCGACGCCGTCGCCGGTGGTCACGCCGGCCCAGGCGCCCTGGCGCGCGGTGATCTCCAGGGTCTGCTTGGCCGGCACCTTGGCCAGCACCTGCGCCGAGCCCTGGGGCTGGGCGTGCACGGGGGTTTCCTTGAGCGCGGTGCCGGTTTCGGCCAGCGCCGCGCCGGCGCAGACGCTGCCGGCGAGGGCCAGCGCGACCAGGCGCGCGGCGGGAAGCGGGGGGCGTTGCAAACGTCGCATCGGTGTTTCCTCCAGCATCACGGGTGGGGGCGGGTGACGGGCTCGTACAGGTCCACCGGTTGTTCGCGGCCCTTGACGCGGAACTGCCCCCGGTGGATGAACTCGAACGGGCCATCCTCGCCGCAGGCGGCGCGGGTGGCGTCGGACACCAGCACCCGGGCCACGCCCTTGGTGGTGCCCTCGATGCGGCTGGCCAGGTTCACGGTGTCGCCGATGGCGGTGTACTCCATCCGCGTGTCGCTGCCAAGGAAGCCGACCACGGCCGGCCCGGTGTGCACCCCGACGCCGACGTCGAAATCGCCCAGGCCCTCGCCCCGCTCGGCCAGTTCGCGCTTGAATTCGTCCAGGGCCACGGTCATCCCGATCGCCGCCGCCACCGCCTGCCGGGCATGGCCGGGCGTGTCGGTGGGCGCGTTCCAGAAGGCCATGATGGCGTCGCCGATGAACTTGTCGAGCGTGCCGCCGGTGCTGAAGATCACGTCCACCTGGCGGGTGAAGTAGCGGTTGAGCAGGTCCACCACGGCCTCGGGCGTGCGGGTTTCCGAGAGGGTGGTGAAGCCGCGGATGTCGGAGAAAAGGATCGAGATCTCGCGCGCCTCGGGCTTGCGGTCGCGCTGCAGTTCGCCGGCCTCGACCAGGTGCTCGACCACGCGCGGGTCCAGGAAGCGGCCGAAGATGCCCACCGTCGCCTCCCGGTCGCGCCGCTCCTGGCGGTGCGCCTCGATCGTCAGCAGGCCAAAGCCGAGCCAGGCCAGCAGCAGGGCCGCGCCCACCGGCGCATGCCACTGGTGGTCGTACAGGGCGTAGGCGCCGGCCAGGCTGGCCAGGCTGGCCGCGACCAGCCACAGGCCGATCACCAGGGGGCTGCGCTTGCGGCGGACGAAGCCCGCCACGAGGCCGGCGGCCAGCACGGCCGCCAGCGGCCAGCGCAGGGGCAGGTCGCGCAGCCAGTCGCCGGCGCGCAGGTTGGCCAGGGTGGTGGTGATGATCTGGGCGCCCGGCGTGAGCGCGGACAGCGGGGTGGGGCGCAGGTCGTTCAGGCCCGGTGCCGTGGCGCCCACCACCACGATGGCGCCCTCCAGCGTGGGTGCGATGCGCGGCTGGGCCTGGCCCAGGTCGTCGATCAGGTCGGCATAGGGAATGGTGCGCGGGGCCTGGCCGAACCAGTTCAGGCGGATCCGGTCCTCGGCCGGGAGGACGGCACCGGCGTCGCTGGCCACGCGGGCGGCCATGCCGGGCAGGGTCCAGCCCTGCAGCCGGTGCCGCAGGCGGGCGTGCCTGCCCACGCCATCGGGGTCGGCCTCGAAGTTGATCAGGCCGCCCTGCCAGCTCTCCGGCGCCAGCACCAGCGGCAGCAGCAGCGGGGCCGCGGCATCGGGCGCGGCCTGGGGCCCGCGTTCGGCGCCGAAGCGGGCAGGCAGCTGGCTGAACGGGGCGGGATTGCCGTCGGGCATGCGCAGGGAGGCGAAATAAAGGTTGTCCAGGCCCGAGACGATGTCGCGGAAGGCGACGTCGCTGTCGTCCCGGTAGACGTCGGGCTCGTTGAACATCACGTCGAAAACGACGGCCTGGGGACGCCAGCGGGACAAGCCGTCGACCAGCTCGCCGTGCATGACGCGCGGCCAGGGCCAGGCGCCGGCGATCTCGTTGAGGTCTTCGAGGCTCTTCTGGTCGATCGCCACCAGCACGATGTCCGGCGGGGGCGTGCGCGACTGGGCGTGGCGCGCGAGCATGCGGTCGGCGAGGGCGGCATCGGCGCGGTCCAGGGCCCCGGCCAGGTGCAGCGCCGCGGCGGCCACGAGCAGCAGCAACAGGGGCAGGCGCAGCAGGGTGCCTGGCGACTTGGGCATGGCGGCTCGCGGGGTCGGTGTCGGCCGGAGTCTAGCGGTTTGCCAGGCCGGGGCGGATTCCGCTAGCGTCCGCCGCATGTCTTCGTCCGCGATTCCCAGACTCCTCATCCACGGCGCCAGCGGCCGCATGGGCCGGGCGCTGCTGCGCCTGGCCGCCGACCGCCAGGACCTGCGCGTGGTCGCCGCCGCCAGCCGGCAGGGCGAGGCCATCGCCGAGGCCGGGACCGTCCCGGTCTTCGCCCGTGACCGGCTGGAGTCGGCGCCCGACTTCGACGTGGCCGTGGATTTCAGCCTCGCCGAGGCTTTCGACCCGGTGCTGGCCTTGTGCCGCCAGCGGCGCGCCGCCCTGGTGAGCGGCACCACCGGCCTGTCGCCGGCGCAATCGGCCGCGATGGACACCGCCGCCGGCAGCATTCCGGTGCTCTGGGCACCCAACTTCAGCCTGGGCGTGGCGGTACTGGCCGAACTGGTGCGCCAGGCGGCCGCCGCGCTGCCGGACTGGGATGCGGACATCGTCGAGGCCCATCACGTGCACAAGAAGGACGCACCC
>JAYRTA010000160.1:0-5284 GCA_041919875.1 Arenimonas sp. | reverse complement strand
CGAATCGCCTTCGGGCTTCCCGGTGCGCGGCGCCTACTTCACCCACGTGCGCGACAACATTCCGCCGGGCGCGCCGGGCTTCGACCGCAACAAGATCCTGGTCACGGTGCATCCCGAGCACAGCCACGTCTGGTACTGGACCATCCCGTTCTCCAACGGCCGTTGCTCGCTGGGCGTGGTGGCGGAAACCGCCTTCCTCGACCGGATCGAGGGCGACGAGATGCAGAAGCTGCAGACCCTGGTGGGACAGGACCCGGGCCTGTCGGCGCTGCTGGCCCGGGCCGAGTGGGACACCCCGGCGCGCAAGCTCGTGGGCTACTCGGCCAACGTCAAGTCGCTCTGGGGCCGCAACTACGCGCTGCTGGGCAACGCCGGCGAATTCCTCGACCCGGTGTTCTCCTCCGGCGTCACCATCGCCTTCAAGTCGGCCTCGCTGGCCGCCGCCTGCCTGCAGCGCGAGTTCGCCGGCGAAACCGTGGACTGGGAGGCCGACTACGGCCGGCCGCTGCGCGCGGGCGTGGACACCTTCCGCAGCTTCGTGGAGGCCTGGTACGCCGGTGGTTTCCAGCGGATCATCTTCCACCCCACGCCCTCGGTGGAGGTGCGGCGCATGATCTGCGCCATCCTGGCCGGCTACGCCTGGGACCGCGGCAATCCCTACGTCGAGAACAAGCGCCGCCTGGCCGTGCTGGAGGAACTGTGCTCCGCCTGAGCCTCCTGCTGTTGCTCGCGCTGCTGGCGGCCTGCGCCGGCGCGCCGGTGGCCGCGCCCGCCCCCGGGCCGGGCGGCGTGCTGCCGCCGCTGGGCCTGCGCCTGCCGCCGGCCGCGCTGGGCCGGGAACTGGCGCTCGACCAGCAGCTGCAGTTCACGGTCGGCGGCGAGGTGCAGGTGGTGCAGGCCCGCCTGGAGGCCGATGCCACCGGCACCCGGGTGCTGATGCACCAGCATGGCCGACCGCTGCTCCGGCTGGCCTGGGACGGCCTGCGCCTGGATGGAGTGCGCGCCGAAGAAGCACCGGTGGCGCTCGATTCGCAGCGCATCCTGGACGACGTGCAGCTCGTCTACTGGCCCGCCGCTGCCATCCGCAAGGCGCTGCCGCGGGGCTGGCACCTGGACGCCACGCCTGCGCGGCGCGTGCTGCGGCAGGGCAGGGAGCCGGTGGCGAGCATCACGTATGCCGACGACGGCGCCGTGCAGCTGAGGCAGCACCGGCTTGGTTACGTGCTCGACATCCGGGTCCGCGAGGCGCCGCCGTGAGGCCGGTGTACCTGCAGGAACTCGGCCTGGCCTGTGCACTGGGCACGGACGCGGACACCGTGGCCGACGGCCTGTGGTCGCTAGCGGCCCCGACCGGCGTGGCGCCTTCGCCGCGCTGGGCCCAGGGCCGCTTGCCCGTGGGCGAAGTCCCCGGGGCCTTGCCTTCGCTGTCTGCACACCCGCTGCCGCTGCGTGGCCGGAACAACGCCCTGCTGCAGCAGGCGCTGGCGCCGATCCGGGCCGCCGTCGAGGCCGCCATCGCCCGGCACGGGCCACTGCGCGTCGGCGTCGTGCTGGGCAGCAGCACCTCGGGCGTGGGGGAGAGCGAACGCGCGCACCGCCACCGTCGCGCCACCGGCGACTGGCCCGCGGATTTCCACTACCAGCAGCAGGAAATGGGGACGCCGGCGCGTTTCCTCGCCGAAGTACTCGGCCTCCGGGGCCCGGCCCTTGCCGTGTCCACCGCCTGCTCGTCCAGCGCGAAGGCCCTGGCCTCGGCCGCGCGATTGATCCAGGCGGGCCTGGTGGATGCCGTGGTCGCCGGCGGCGCGGATTCGCTGTGCGACTTCACCATCGCCGGCTTCAGCGCGCTCGGCGCGGTGTCCGATGCGCGTTGCCTGCCGTTCTCGCGGCACCGGCGCGGCATCAACATCGGCGAAGGCGCGGCGCTTTTCCTGCTCGGCCGCGAGGCCGGGCCGGTGCGGCTGGCCGGCTGGGGCGAAAGCTCCGATGCCCACCACATGTCCGCGCCCGATCCCGCGGGCACCGGGCCGGAGGCGGCGATCCGCGCCGCGCTGGCGCGCGCAGGCTGCCGGCCGGAGGACATCGACTACCTCAACCTGCACGGCACCGCGACCGAACAGAACGATGCGATGGAAGCCGGCGTGGTGCACCGGGTCTTCGGGCCCGCGGTCCCGGCCAGTTCCACCAAACCGCTGACCGGCCACACGCTCGGCGCCGCCGGGGCGATCGAAGCGGCGGTGTGCTGGCTGGCCCTGGCCCGGAATCCGCGCCGCCAACTGCCTCCGCACTGGTGGGACGGCGACGTCGATCCGGCCTTGCCGGCGCTGCGCCTGGCCGCGCCGGGCGAGACCGTGCCGCGCCTGCGCCGGGCGCTCAGCCAATCCTTCGCATTCGGCGGCAGCAACGCCGCCCTCGTGCTGGAAGCCGAATGAGCCTGCGCCCGACCGAGGTCGCCATCGAGCGCCTGGTGCCGCATCGCGGCGCCATGGCCTGGCTCGATCGCGTGCTGGCCTGCGACGAGGACGGCGTGCTGGCGGAAGCGCGCGTGCGCGACGACCACCCGCTGCTGGCCGACGACGCGGTGCCGGCCTTCGCCGGCCTCGAATACATGGCCCAGGCGATCGCGGCCTGGGCCGGGGCGCGGGCCCTGGCCCGCGACGAACCCGCGCGTCCGGGCTTCCTGCTCGGCACCCGCCGCTACCAGGCCCGCCTGGACGGATTCCCGCTCGGCAGCCTGCTTCGCATCGAGGCGCGACGGGAGCTGTTCGGCGACAACGGCCTGGGCCTGTTCGCCTGCCGCCTGTTCTGCGATGGCGAAGAATGCGCCAGCGCCAACGTTTCGGTGTTCGAACCCCCGGATGCCCAGGCCTTCCTTGGAGAACCCCACGCATGAGCGAGCGCTGTTTCCTCGTCACCGGCGCCAGCCGCGGCATCGGCCGCGCGATCGCGCTGCGCCTGGCCCGCGACGGCTTCGACCTGGCCGTGCATTGCCGCCGCCGCGTCGACGAGGCCGAGGCCGTGGCCGCGCAGGCGAGGGCGCTGGGCCGGCAGGCGCGCGTGCTGGCCTTCGACGTGGCCGACCGGGCCGGCGCCGCCGCTGCGCTCGAGGCCGACATCGCCGCGCACGGCGCCTATCACGGCGTGGTCTGCAATGCGGGCATAACCCGCGACGCCGCCTTTCCCGCCATGACCGGCGAAGAGTGGGACGCGGTGCTGCACACCAACCTCGATGGCTTCTTCAACGTGCTCAATCCGGTGGTGATGCCGATGGTCCGCCGCCGCCGGCCGGGCCGCATCATCACGATCTCCTCGGTGTCGGGCCTGGCCGGCAACCGTGGCCAGGCCAACTACAGTGCCGCCAAGGCCGGCATCATCGGCGCGACCAAGGCGCTGGCGCTGGAGCTGGCGAAGCGCGAAATCACGGTCAATTGCGTCGCGCCGGGCCTGGTCGACACCGACATGCTGCCGGCGGAGGTGGTGGAGGAAGCGATGAAGATGATTCCGCTGCGCCGCGTCGGCACCCCCGACGAGGTGGCGGCCGCGGTCGCCTTCCTGGCCTCGGACGAGGCGGCCTACGTCACCCGCCAGGTGATCTCGGTGAACGGGGGCATGCTGTGACCCGGCGCGTGGTGGTCACCGGCCGCGGCGCGATCAGCCCGCTGGGCCACGACTGGCCGGCGGTGCTGGCCTGGCTGCGCTCGGGCCGCAATGCCGTGCAGGTGCAGCCGGCGTGGGGCGAGTATCGCGGGCTCAATACCCGCCTGGGCGTGCCGGCGGCGCCTTTCGATCTGCCACCGCACTTCAACCGCAAGGCCACGCGCAGCATGGGGCGCGTGGCCCTACTGGCGACGCTCGCGACCGAGCGCGCGCTCGAGGACGCCGGCCTGCTGGCCGACCCGCTGCTGCGCTCGGGCAAGGTCGGCATCTCCTACGGCTCTTCGGCCGGCACGCCCGGTTCGATGAGCGACTTCGGCCGCATGCTGGCCGAGAAGAACACGCAGTACATCAACGCCACCACCTACATCAAGATGATGGCGCACACCGCGCCGGTGAACATGGGCGTGCATTTCGGCGTCACCGGCCGGGTGATCACCACCTCCAGCGCCTGCACCTCGGGCAGCCAGGGCCTGGGTTATGCCTACGAGGCGATCCGCGCCGGGCGCCAGGTGGCCATGCTCGCGGGCGGATCCGAGGAACTCGACGTCACCGGCGCCACCGTCTTCGACACCCTGTTCGCCACCAGCAACCGCAACGATGCGCCCGAGGCCACGCCGCGCCCCTTCGACGCCGAACGCGACGGGCTGGTGATCGGCGAAGGCGCCTGCACGCTCGTGCTCGAGGAGCTCGAGCACGCCCGGGCCCGCGGCGCCACGATCCATGCCGAGATCGTCGGCTACGGCACCAACAGCGACGGCAACCACGTCACCCAGCCCAGCGCCGCCACCATGGCCGTGGCCATGCGGCTGGCGCTCGAGGACGCCGGGCTGCCGCCGGAAGCCATCGGCTATGTCAGCGCGCACGGCACCGCCACCGACCACGGCGACGTGGCCGAGACCACCGCCACCCACGCCGTGTTCGGCGAGCGCATGCCGATCAGCTCGCTCAAGAGCTACACCGGCCACACGCTCGGGGCGTGCGGCGCGCTCGAGGCCTGGGTGACGCTGGAGATGCAGCGCGAGCGCTGGTTCCACCCGACCCTCAACCTGCGCACGGTCGACCCGCGTTGCGGCGCGCTCGACTATCTCACCGGCGAGGGCCGGGCGCTCGACGTCGAATACACCATGAGCAACAACTTCGCCTTCGGCGGCATCAACACCTCGCTGGTGCTGCGCCGCTGGCCGCACTGAACCCGTTCGACCGGAGACGCACATGAAGACCCTGATCCCGATGCTCGCCCTGCTGCTGGCCCTGGCCACGGCCCCGGCCCAGGCGAAAGTCGACGAGCTGCCCGAGCCGCAGCGCATCGCCGTGGTCGGTCCGATGGGCAAGACCCCCAGCCTCGAGCAGGTGCGCCACGCCGTCGCCACCGCCGGCGCGCCGCGCGGCTGGCAGATGGTGGACGAGCAGCCCGGCCGCATCACCCTGCGCAACGTCGTGCGCGGCAAGCACACGGTGGTGGTGGCGGTGGACTACGACGCCGCGGGTTTCCGCATCGACTACGTGTCGAGCGAGAACATGAACTACCGCGAGAAGCGCGGCCGCCGCTACATCCACCCCAAGTACATGCAGTGGACCGGTCTGCTGGCGCAGGACATCGGCGCGCGCCTGCAGGCGCCCTGAGGCC
>JAYRTA010000159.1:0-5333 GCA_041919875.1 Arenimonas sp. | reverse complement strand
TGGGGGACGCCAGCCCGCCGCCCTCGCGCAGCGAAGGCGGCAAGACCATCTACACCCTGGCCGGCAACGCCTTCGGCAGCGGCAGTGCCACGCTCACCGCGCCGGCGCGGGCCAGCCTGCAGGCGCTGGCCGGCCGGCTCGGCAGCGGCCGGATCCGGATCGAAGGCCACAGCGACAGCCAGGGCGCGGCCGCCAGCAACCTGGCGCTCTCGCAGCGCCGCGCCGAGGCCGTGCAGCGCGTGCTCGCGGAGGCCGGCGTGCCGGCCAACCGCATGTCCGCGACGGGCCTGGGCCAGGCCCGCCCGGTGGCCGACAACGGCACCGCCGAGGGCCGGGCGCGCAACCGGCGCGTCGAGATCGTCGTGGAATAGCCTTGGGGATCAGTCGCTTGCGCGGCCATGCCGGCGCAAGTGCCTGAATCCAAAGGCCTGCCGCCCGCCTCCCGCCCCGGCCCCCGCGCCGGGGCGTTTTCTTTTCCGGTCAATGACTTGCCCCGTGGCTTGCGACCCCCGGGGCAGGGGAGTAGGTTCGGAGTCCCGGGGCGTCCCGTGCCCCGGGACCACCGAGCCAGGCCGATGAAAGCAGACCTCGCCCCCGCGGAGTGCACCGTCCCAAGCAAGGCTTGGGCGGGCGCGCGGATGGGGGGCGCCGCCCGCGAAAGCGACCTGACCTTTGTCTCAACCCGCACGCCCTGGCCGCTTCCGGCCGGGGCGTTCGCGTTCCAGGAGGAGGTCATTGCAATGTTTGAAGGGCAACCGCAGCAGGAACTCGACGCGCTGATGAAGAGCGACCCCGAATTCCGGCAGCTCTACCACCGACACCGCGAACTGGACAAACAGGTCCTGGACGCCGAACTGGGCGTGCTGCCGCTGGACGACGGCACGCTGGCGCGCATGAAGCGCGAGAAGCTGGTCGCCAAGGACCGGCTGACCCGGATGTTCGACCAGCGTCGCCACTGAGTCTTCGCCGGGTGGCGGCGGCCCCCCCCCGGCGGGCCCCCCCCCCCCCCGCGCACCCGGCCCCCGCGAGGGGTGCCGGGCCGCGAGGGGCCGCTGCTAGAATCGGGCACCCGGCCGACGCGCCGCAGGAAGCCCACGCATGCCGGTCCACCAGAACGTCCTCGAGCTCATCGGCGAGACCCCGATCGTCAAGGCCCAGCACCTCGACACCGGCGTCTGCGAGCTCTATCTCAAGCTCGAATGCATGAACCCCGGCGGGTCCATCAAGGACCGCATCGGCCTGCGCATGATCGAGGCCGCCGAGGCCCGCGGCGACATCCGCCCGGGCGCCACCCTGGTGGAGGGCACCGCCGGCAACACCGGCATCGGCCTGGCCCTGGTCGCCCAGCAGAAGGGCTACCGCCTGCTGCTGGTGGTGCCGGACAAGATGAGCCGCGAGAAGATCTTCAACCTGCGGGCGATGGGCGCCGAAGTGGTGCTCACCCGCTCGGACGTCGCCAAGGGCCATCCTGACTACTACCAGGACATGGCCGAGCGCATCGCCCGCGAAACCCCGGGCGGCTATTTCATCAACCAGTTCGGCAACCCGGACAACCCGGCGGCGCACGAGGAAGGCACCGGCCCCGAGATCCTGCGCCAGATGGACGGCAAGCTCGACGCGATCGTGTTCGGCTGCGGCAGCTCCGGCACCATGACCGGCCTCTCGCGCTACTTCGCCCAGGCCGCGCCGGACTGCGAGCTGGTGCTGGCCGACCCGGTCGGCTCGATCCTCACCCAGTACATCAACGAAGGCGTGCTGAGCACCAAGTCCGGCAGTTGGCTGGTGGAGGGCATCGGCGAGGACTTCCTGCCCTCGATCTCGGATTTCTCGCGCGTCCGGAAGGCCTACGCCATCACCGACAAGGAGAGCTTCCTGGCCGGCCGCGAGCTGCTGATGAAGGAAGGCGTGCTGGGCGGCAGCTCCAGCGGCACCCTGCTGGCGGCGGCGCTGAAGTACTGCCGCGAACAGACCACGCCCAAGCGGGTGGTCGTGTTCGTCTGCGACACCGGCAACAAGTACCTCTCGAAGATGTTCAACGACTACTGGATGCTGGACCAGGGCTTCCTGGACCGCCCGGTGCACGGCGACCTGCGCGACCTGATCCTGCGGCCCTACGCCCAGCGCGACACCGTGGTGGTCGGCCCCAACGACACCCTGCACGTGGCCTACCAGCGCATGAAGATGTACGACGTCTCGCAGCTGCCGGTGATGGAGGGCGACCAGATCGTCGGCATCGTGGACGAATCGGACGTGCTGATGCACGTGTTCGGCCAGGACGACCGCTTCAAGGACCCGGTGTCCACGGCGATGGTCAGCAAGCTCGACAAGCTCGAGGTCACCGCGCCGATGGCGACCCTGCTGCCGGTGTTCGACCGCGGCCACGTCGCCATCGTGATGGACGGCCAGAAGTTCCTCGGCCTGATCACCCGCATCGACCTGCTCAACTACCTGCGCCGCCGCGCGTCCTGACGCCGGCCCGGCCCCCGACGGATCCCACCATGACCGACAGCAGCACCCACGGCATCGGCACCCGCGCCATCCACGCCGGCCAGTCGCCCGACCCCAGCACCGGCGCGGTGATGACGCCGATCTACGCCACCTCCACCTACGTGCAGTCCAGCCCGGGCGTGCACCAGGGCTACGAGTACTCGCGCAGCCACAATCCCACCCGCTTCGCCTACGAGCGCTGCGTCGCCTCGCTCGAGGGCGGCCGCCGCGGCTACGCCTTCGCGTCCGGCCTGGCGGCGACCTCGACCGTGCTCGACGTGCTCGACAGCGGCAGCCACGTGGTCTGCATGGACGATGTCTACGGCGGCACCTACCGGCTGTTCGAGCGCGTGCGCCGGCGCAGCGCCGGCCTGGACTTCAGCTTCGTGGACCTGGACGACATGGCGGCGCTGGAAGCGGCCGTGAAGCCCAACACGCGCCTGGTCTGGTGCGAGACGCCCACCAACCCGATGCTCAAGCTGGTGGACATCGCCCGCGTGGCCGCGTTCTGCCGCAAGCGCGGCATCCTGCTGGCGGTGGACAACACCTTCAGCTCGCCGATCCTGCAGCGCCCGCTCGAACTCGGCGCGCACCTGGTGATGCACTCGGCCACCAAATACCTCAATGGCCACAGCGACATCGTCGGCGGCATGGTGGTGGTCGGCGACGACGCCGAGCTGGAGGAGAAGCTGACCTTCCTGCAGAACGCCGTCGGCGGCGTGCAGGGGCCCTTCGATTCCTTCCTCGCGTTGCGCGGGCTCAAGACCCTGCACCTGCGCATGAAGGCGCATTGCGAGAACGCCTCGGCGCTGGCGCAGTGGCTCGAAGCGCACCCGGCGGTGGAGAAGGTGATCTACCCCGGCCTGGCCTCGCACCCGCAGCACGCCCTGGCCCGGCGCCAGATGCACGGCCCCGGCGGCATGCTCAGCGTGGTGCTCAAGGGAGGCGGCGTGGCGGCCCGCCGCTTCATGGAGCGCACCGAACTGTTCGCCTGCGCCGAATCCCTGGGCGGCGTCGAAAGCCTGGTGAACCATCCGGCGATCATGACCCACGCCTCGGTGCCGGCCGAACGCCGCGCCGCCCTGGGCATCAGCGACGCGCTGGTGCGGCTGAGCGTCGGCGTCGAGGACCTTGCGGACCTGCAGGCCGAACTGGCCTCGGTACTGGCCAGCCTGGACCGCGAATGAGCGGGCTCCGGCCGGGCCTGTCGCCGGCGGCGATGGCGTCCGCGCTTTTGCGCCACCGGGCGCTGGCGTGGCAGCTGGCGCGGCGCGAGGTCGCCGCGCGCTACCGTGGCTCGGTGCTGGGCCTGGCCTGGTCATTCGTGACGCCGGTCCTGCTGCTGGCCGTCTACACCTTCGTCTTCTCGGTCGTGTTCCAGGCGCGCTGGGGCGAGGCCGGCGGCGACCGGATCTCCTTCGCCGCCTTCCTGTTCGCCGGCATGCTGGTGCACGGCCTGTTCGCGGACATGCTGGTGCGCGCGCCCGGGCTGGTGCTGGCCAATCCCAGCTACGTCAAGAAGGTGGTCTTCCCGCTCGAGATCCTGCCCTGGGTGGGCCTGATGGCGGCGGGCCTGCACCTGCTGGCGGGTTTCGCCGTGCTGTTGCTCTTCCAACTGGCGGTCGGCGCCGGCCTGCCGGCCACCAGCGCCTGGCTGCCGCTGCTGCTGCTGGGCCTGGTGCCGTGGGCGCTGGCGATCGGCTGGCTGCTGTCGGCGCTGGGCGTCTACCTGCGCGACCTGGGCCAGGTCGCCGGGCTGCTGGCGGTGCTGCTGATGTTCCTGGCACCGGTGTTCTATCCGGTGCGGGCGGTGCCCGAGGCGCTGCGCGCCTGGATGTACGCCAATCCGTTGACGCTGCCGATCGAGCAGGTGCGGGCCGTGCTGCTGCTGGGCGACGCGCCCGACCTGGCGGCGCTGGCCCTGCACGCGGGCCTGGGCCTGGTCGCGGCCTGGCTGGCCTTCGCCTTCTTCCAGTCGCTGCGCCGGGGGTTCGCCGATGTCGTCTGAGGTCGCGATCCGGGTCGCCGGCCTGGGCAAGTGCTACCACCTGTACGCGCGGCCGGTGGACCGGCTGCGGCAGGCGCTGTCCGGCGGGCTGCGGCGGCTCGGCCTGGGCCGCGGGCGCGAGCACTTCGTGCGGGCGCATGCGCTCGATGGCGTCGACCTGGACGTGCGCCGCGGCGAGACCCTGGGCATCATCGGCCGCAACGGCTCGGGCAAGTCCACCCTGCTGCAGATCGTCTGCGGCACGCTGGCGCCGACCGCCGGGCAGGTCGAGGTGCACGGCCGCGTCGCCGCGCTGCTCGAGCTGGGCTCGGGCTTCAACCCCGAGTTCACCGGACGCGAGAACGTGCTGCTCAACGCGGCCCTGCATGGCCTCGCGCCGGCGCAGGTGGCGCAGCGCTTCGATTCCATCGCCGCCTTCGCCGACCTGGGCGAGTACCTCGAGCGGCCGGTGAAGACCTATTCCAGCGGCATGGTCGTGCGCCTGGCCTTCGCCGTGGTCGCGCACGTGGACGCGGACATCCTGGTGATCGACGAGGCGCTGGCGGTGGGCGACGCGGTGTTCGCGCAGAAGTGCATGCGCTTCCTGCGCCAGTTCAAGCAGCGCGGCACGGTGCTGTTCGTCAGCCACGACCCGGCCTCGATCAACAGCCTCTGCGACCGCGCCGCCTGGCTGCATGCCGGCCGCCTGCAGGCGGTGGGCCCGGCCCGGGACGTCACCCGGGAATACGCGCGCTTCTGCGCCCAGCAGGTGGCCGGCGAGGCGCACGTGCTGGCCGGGCTGCCCACGGCCGGGGCCGCCGAGGGCCCGGCCGCGACCGCAGCCGGCGCGGAGCCGGGC
>JAYRTA010000158.1:0-5338 GCA_041919875.1 Arenimonas sp. | reverse complement strand
GTTGAGAGCGACGTTGAGGTTTTCGTACTCCACGCCTTTCAGAAGAAGACTGAGAAGACGGCCCGCGTGGACATCGAGAAAGCGCAGGTCCGTTACCGCCTCATACCCTGAGGAGTGCACCGATGGCCGCCGCCAGGAAAAAGACCAGGATCACCGCCTCCAGTGGAAACGTCTTCACCGATCTCGGTTTCGACCCAGCCGAGGCCGAGGTGTTGACGCTGCGCGCCGAGCTGATGGTCCAGCTCGAGCGCCAGCTAAAGGCCCGCAAGCTGACCCAGGTGGCGGCTTCGGAACTGCTTGGCGTGAGCCAGAGCCGGGTATCCGACCTGGTGCGCGGCAAGGCCGAGAAGTTCAGCCTCGACATGCTGGTGCTGTTTGCCGCCCGGCTGGGCGTGCCGGCCCGGATCAGGCTGGCGAAGTAACCGGGTCCCGCCCGGATTAACATGACCCGACCGCCCTTGTGCCGGCGCCTCGGGAGCCCCCCCCATGAACCTTGGTTGCTTCTCCATCAGCCTCGCCGTCAAGGACCTCGCCGCCTCGCGCGCCTTCTACGAGGCGCTTGGCTTCAGCGTCTTCCACGGCGAGGAATCGCAGCACTGGCTGATCATGAAGAACGGCGACGCCGTGATCGGCCTGTTCCAGGGCATGTTCGAGCGCAACCTGCTCACCTTCAACCCGGGCTGGAACCACGAGGCCCAGCCCGTGAACCCGTTCACCGACGTGCGCGAGCTGCAGCGCCAGCTCCAGGCCCGCGGCATCGCCCTGCAGGTGGAGGCCGACGCATCAGGCACCGGCCCCGCGCACTTCGTCGTGGTGGACCCGGATGGCAATCCGGTGCTGGTGGACCAGCACCGCTGAGCGCCGCGCCCCGGCCCCCGCCGGGAAGCTGGCACACTGGCAGCACCTTTTCCCGGAGTGTGCCCATGCGCCTGCTGTTGCCGCTTCTGCTGCTGCTCTGCGCGGCCTGCGCGGGCACCGTCGCGCCGACGCCCGATGCGCCAACGCCCGATGCACCGACGCCCGCGCGCCCGTCGCCCGCGCCCACCCCGGCCGCGGGCGAATACACCGGCACCCTCGGCGGCGCGCCCTGGCGCCTGGACGTGCCGGAGAACTGGAACGGCGAACTGGTGCTCTACTTCCACGGCTACGTGCCGGGGGACGTGCCGCTGCCGCAGACCAAGCCGCGCGAGGGCTTCGAGGACTGGCTGCTGGAGGGCGGCTTCGCCGTCGCGCAATCGGACTACTCCGCGCGCGGCTGGTCGGTGGCCGAGGGCGTGGCCGATTCCGAAGCCCTGCGCCGGCACGTTCACGGCCTGCTCGGCGGCCCGCGCCGCACCTGGGCCCTGGGCGGTTCGATGGGCAGCCACATCCTGCTGGGCACGCTCGAAGTCCATGGCGCCGCCTACGACGGTGGCCTGGCGATGTGCGGCGCCAATGCCCCCGCCGTCGAACTGTTCAACGGCCCGCTGCTGGGCGCGCTGGCCGTGTTCGAGTTCCGGCACCCGGGCGTGCTCTCGCCCGGCGACCTGTTCGACCCGCGCGCGCCGCGCTGGCCGGACGAGGAGAAGATCGAAGCGGCGCTGCAGGCCGACGAGGCCTTCGCCGCCCGCCTGGGCCAGGCCTGCGGCATCCCGCGCGCGGGCCGGGCCGGCGGCCTGATGCTGCGGTTCGCCGTGCTGCACGAGCTGCGCGACGCCGCCGGCGGCGTGCCGGTGGACAACCGGGGCATCACCTACGCCGGCTTCGCCGACGACGCGGCGCTCAACGCCGGCGTGCGCCGCTACACCGGCGACCCGGCGGCGGTGGCCTACGCCAACGCGCGCCTGGCCCTCACCGGCGCCACCCGGCGGCCGGTGCTGCTGCTGGCCAATGAAACCGACGAGGTGCTGCCTTCGCAGACCTCGTCGCGGTACGCCGACCTGGCGCGCAACGCCGGCGTCGGCGAGCGCGTCTTCGAACTGCCGCCCCAGGGCCAGGGCCACTGCCGCGACCCGCCGGGCGCCGCGGCCGCGGCGCTGGCGACGCTGCGCGCCTGGGTCATCGACGGCCGGCCCCCGGGGCAGGGCTGAGCCGCGCGGCGCGCACGGCGGCGAGCGCCGCCTGCGTCACGGCATCGTCCGCGCCCTGCGCCACCGGCGAAGGCAGCGGCAGGTCGGGCACCACGCCGCGCGGCGTCGGGTCGCCGTTGGGGCGCAGGATGCGCGCCTTCGGATACCCCACCATCAAACCGCTGCCTGGCAGCGTGAAGTGCTCCATCGCGCCCAGGGTGCTGGCCAGGTCCGAGGTTTCCTCGCCCAGCACGCGGCCGAAGCCGTAGTCCTGCACCACCGCGGCCACCAGCACCGCGTTGGAGTAGGAATGGCGGTTCACCAGCACGTGCACGCGCCCCTCGAAGCGCGCGCCCGCGCGCGGGGCGACCTCGGGGATGGGATAGACCACGATCTCGCCCGGCGCGCGGCCTTCGAACAGCGCCGCCATCTCGGCCGAGGCGCCGCCCTCGCCGGCCGGCAGGCCCGCCAGCCGCGCCTGGTTCGAGGCCACCGTGGCCTCGCTCACGCGGATCTCGAAGCCGGGGCTGAAGCGGAAGGGCCGGTCGGCGATCCAGGCCAGCATGCCGTCGCTGAAGGAATTGTCGCCGCCCGGGTTGTCGCGCAGGTCGATGCGCGCATGCGCCACGCGGCCCTGGGCGACGACGCCCGCGCGCCGCGCTGGGTGGAAACGATCGCCAAGCGCGGTTATCGCTGGATCGGCGACGGCGGGCCCGCGGACCGTGCAGCGGCATCCGCACCCGCACTGGCAGCCGTACCCGCGCCCGCCCTCGAACCCACGCCCGGGCCCGCAGCGGCCGCACCGGCGCCGACGCCCGCGCACCCGCGCACCCGCACGCCGCGCTTCGCCGCCCTCGCCATCGGGTTGGTGGCCCTGGCCGCGGCGCTGGCCTGGTGGACGGGTGCCGGGGGGCCGCCGCAGGCCGGCGCCGGGGCGGTGCCGGCTCCGGTGGAAGCCGTGCAGTTGCTCGCGCGCGCCGACGATTTCTATTTCCAGTTCTCGCGCGCCGACAACGAGGCCGCGCTGGAGCTCTACCAGCGCGTGCTGGCGATCGCGCTCCTGCACGCCGGCGCCACCCGCGGCCTGGCCGCGGTGCTGGCCCAGGGCGGCGACGCCGATGCCGCCGCCCGCCTGTGCGCCGAACTCGCCCAGCGCCTGGGCCCGGCCGAGGCCTGCCCCGGCCCGCCCTAGCCGGCTCGCCCCGGCCTGCCGGGCGTCGCCAGCCTGCCCCGGCGCGATGGCTCAGGGCGTCGGCAGATCGCCCGTGCGGGTGTAGTCGAAAGCGATCTTCACTTCGCAGGTGGCCTGGCCCGGCACCGGCACCACCACGTCCAGTTCGCCGCGCATCGCCTCGGGGCTGGTGACGGTGAGCTGGTAGCGCGCGCGCATGCCGGTGGCGCCCGCGGGCTGGAAGCTGGCGACGTGCTGGTTCGGGCCGCTCTGCAGCCACTTCACGTCCGCCGAGGGAAGGGCATCGCCGGCGCGGAAGGGCTTGGCGAAGCGCACCGGGCCGCTGCGGAAGAGCTGGATCGTGGCCACCTGGCGGTCCACGCCGGCCGGGCAGTTCTTCGCCACCGGCGCGCGGTTGGCGATGGTCCACTGGCCGTCGCGCGGCACGTGGTCGCCCGGCACGGGCGCGCAGGTGGGCTGCAGGCCGCGGCCGGGCCCGCCGAAGTAGCGGTCCAGTTCCACCGGCGGCCGGCGGGTGTCGTAGTACCAGGTCCACTCGCCGTCCTTGCGCCGCATCACGGTGACGGTGTGGCCGGGGTTGTCGCTGATCAGGCCCAGGGCGCCCAGCGCCTGGTCGGCCTGCGCGTGCGAGAGCGTGGTCTGGCAGGTGTGGCAGCCCTCGCCGCTCAGGCACAGGGCCCAGCGCACGCGATCATCGCCGCCGGGCGCGGCCTGGGCGAGGGCAGGGGCCGGCAGCAGGGCCGGAAGGGCGGCGAGGGTGGACAGCAGGGCAAGGCGCATGGCGGGGCTCCGGGGCGGTGAACTCCCCTTTACGCAAAACCGGCCCGGTCGCCGGACGCGGGCTCAGCCGTGCCAGGGCACCGCCGGTGGGGCCGGGCAGGCGTCCACCGGTTCGGGCTCGGTGCGGCGGGTGTCGAGCAGCCAGCAGTCGTCGAGCACCGAGCAGTAGCAGGCGCGCAGGCTGACGCCCTGGCGGGCGAGGTTGAGCGCATCGTAGACGGCGGCCTCGCTGCCGTCCTTGTCCATGTGCACCACCTGCACGTTCTCGCCCGCGGCCAGCACGCGCCGCTGGATGCCGCTGGTGAAGCTGTTGGTGGCCGATTCGTCGCCGCAGCAGCGGGCGAGCAGGGTGCGCAGGTCGGGCATCGGCTCGCCCTCCAGGCTCACTTCCGCCCACTGCACGCGGGCCGGGCCGACGCCGCGGTTGAGCAGGTCGAAGGTGATCTGCGGTTCGCCGTCCACCGACACGTTGCTGGTGGCGAACTGCAGCGAGGGCCAGACGCTGGCGGCCAGCATGCGTTCCTGCGTGCGGTTGGCGCTGACCGCCACCACCAGCGAGACCACCGAGATCAGCAGCACGCCCAGGCCCAGCAGCAGGTCGAAGGCGCGGCCGCCGAGGAAACCGGCGCGGGCCGGCGCGGCGTCCGGGGCGGGCGGGGGCGTATCGGTCATGGCGGCCTCCTGGCGGCGGTGGCCCCCACCTTGCCGCCCGGTCGCGGCGACGGCAAGCGCGCCGCGGCCGCGACGGTCTGCCGGATGCGGCGTGCTTGCGGTGGCCGGGCCGGTCAGCCGGCCGTCCAGGCCGCGGCCAGCGCGCCGATGTCGGCGAGGACCGCATCGCGTTGCGCGCTGCTGCCCGTGGATTCGGTGACGAAGGCGGCGATCAGCACCGGCCCGGCGCCGCCCGGGGGCCAGGCGATGGCGACGTCGTTGCTGGTGTGGCGGCCGTCGCTGCCGGTCTTGTCGCCGACGCGCCAGCCGGGCAGGCCGGCGCGCAGGCGGGCGTCGCCGGTGGTGTTGGCCAGCAGCCAGTCGAGCAGTTGCGCGCGCGAGGCCGGCGCGAGCACGTCGCCCAGCAGCACGCGCTGCATCGTGTCGGCCATGGCATCGGGCGTGCTGGTGTCGCGCGGGTCGTCGGGATCGCCACCGTTGAGTTGCGGCTCGATGCGATCCAGGCGGGTGACGGCGTCGCCGATGCCGCGCAGCCAGGCGGTCAGCCCCGCCGGGCCGCCGTGCGCGGCCAGCAGCACGTTGGCGGCGGTGTTGTCGCTGGTGGTGAGGGTGGCGGCGCACAGCTCGCCCACGCTCAGGCCTTCGG
>JAYRTA010000157.1:0-5348 GCA_041919875.1 Arenimonas sp. | reverse complement strand
CTCGGCCGGTCCCTTCGTGTTCCTGCTGCAGTCGGCCGGCATCGAGGAACAGGACAAGGCCAAGCGCTTCATCCGCATCAAGAAGCCGATCAAGGTCGAGGACGGCGACAAGTGGGCCCGCTTCGAACCCTTCGAGGGCTTCAAGGTCGGTTTCACCATCGATTTCGCCCACCCGATCTTCAGCAAGGCGACCTCGAGCACCGAGATCGACTTCTCGACCACCTCCTTCGTGAAGGAAGTGAGCCGCGCCCGCACCTTCGGCTTCATGAAGGACATCGAGTTCCTGCGCGAGCGCAACCTGGCGCTGGGCGGTTCGATGGACAACGCCATCGTCCTGGACGACTACCGCGTGCTCAACGAGGACGGCCTGCGTTACGAGGACGAGTTCGTGAAGCACAAGATCCTCGACGCCATCGGCGACCTGTACCTGCTGGGCCACAGCCTGATCGGCGCCTTCTACGGCTACAAGTCCGGCCACGCGCTCAACAACCTGCTGCTGCGCAAGCTGCTGGCCGACACCAGCGCCTGGGAAGAGGTCACCTTCGAGGACCCGGCCCTCGCGCCCATCTCCTACGCGCACCCGGCCCAGGCGGTCTGATCCGACCGCCTGCGCGTCCGCGTTAACGCGCTTTTAACTCCAGGTTAACGACACGCTCCGTTCCAGCGGGCATCATGCCCCGTCGGTTTTCACCGGCCCCGAGGACGCCAGCCGCAGAAGCTGCGCCTTGAGGCCCGGATCGGACACCGTGTGGGCGGTGGCCCGCAGTGCATCGCGGACCGCCTCGGAAAGTGGCTTCGACGAACCCGACCCACCCGTGGGGACGGCTGGATCGGGAGGCGCCACCTTCACCACCAGCGACCTGGCGGACAGCCCGGCCGCGGCCGCCGCACCCAGCAGGGTGTCGGCATGCAGCCGCAGCTTGGCCTTCCACACCGGCGAGCTGACCAGGAACACCAAGTGTTTGTCATCCACGTTGGCCAGGCGGCACTGGCTGGCCACCGTGGCGGGGAGACTCTGGCGCAACACCGGGTCGAGCGCGGCCAACCATCGCGCGCGGTCGACCAGGCTGGCCAGGCCGGTTCCGGACAGCGCGTCGAGCGCGCGCCGGGGCAGGCTGGCCGGGCTTGTGCCGCGGACGGGTTTGAATGGATCAGACATGATGAATGTCATCATCGCAGCAAAATTCCTCCGGGCGCCAAGGAAACTGGCGTTCGACCAGCCAAAGGTGGCGGCGGCGGCGATCGGCAGCGTGCTGCTGGTGCTGGCCACGGCCTTCGGCGCGGGCTACCTGGCGCGCGGCGCGGATGCCGCTGCCCGCGCCGAGATGTCGGCCCTGCAGGCGCGGATGGACGCGCAGCAGAAGGAGCTGCACCAGGCCCGCGAAGAGGCCCAGCTCGAGATCAATGCCCTGGCCGCCCGCATCGGTGAACTGCAGGCCCAGGCCAACCGCCTCAACGCGCTCGGCGACCGGCTGACCCGCGTGGGCAAGCTCAAGGACGGCGAGTTCAACTTCGGCGAGGTGCCCGGCCAGGGTGGCGCCGAATCGGCCGAGGACGTGCCGGCCGGCGACCTGCTCGCCAGCCTCGACCGCCTCCAGGGCGAGTTCGACCACTCCGGCCGCCAGCTCTCCGTGCTCGAGGCCCTGCTGTTCGACCAGAAGCTCGACAACAAGCGCACGCCGGCCGGCATGCCCGCGCCGGGCTACATCTCCTCCCGCTTCGGCGGCCGCAGCGATCCCTTCGGGCGCGGCTGGGCCCACCACGGCGGCATCGACATCGACGCCAATACCGGCGATCCGGTGACGGCCGCGGCCGAGGGCGTGGTGAGCTTTTCGGGCGTGCGCAGCGGTTACGGCAACGTGGTCGAGATCGACCATGGCAATGGCTACCGGACCATCTACGCCCACAACCAGGCCAACCTGGTGAAGGCGGGGGACATCGTCCGGGCCGGCCAGCAGATCGCCAAGGTCGGCTCCACCGGCCGCTCGACCGGCTCGCACCTGCACTTCGAGGTCATCCTCAACGGCCGCCAGGTGAACCCGCGCCAGTACCTGGACAAGGTCCGCGGCTGAGGCCGGGCGGGCTTGAACGCCCGCCCCCTGCCCCCACGTTGTTAAACTAGCCGGCCGCGACGCCCCACCGGGGCTGCCGCGGCCTTTTCGTTTCGCGCCCCGCGCGCCCCAACCGGCCCACTTCATGTTCAACCGCTTGCTCACCCGCATCTTCGGCAGCCGCAACGAACGCCTGCTGCGCCAGTTCCAGAAGGACGTCGCCCGCATCAATGCGCTCGAGCCGGAGATGCAGAAGCTCGACGACGCCGCGCTCAAGGCCAAGACCGACGAATTCCGGCGCCGGGTGTCCGAAGGCGCCAGCCTCGATTCGATCCTGCCGGAAGCCTTCGCGGTCTGCCGCGAGGCCTCGCGCCGTGCCCTGGGCCTGCGCCACTACGACGTGCAGCTGATCGGCGGCATGGTGCTGCACTCGGGCCGCATCGCCGAAATGCGCACCGGTGAAGGCAAGACCCTGGTGGCCACCCTGCCGACCTACCTCAACGCGCTGGCCGGCAAGGGCGTGCACGTGGTGACGGTGAACGACTACCTGGCCAAGCGCGACGCGGCCTGGATGGGCAAGCTCTACAACTTCCTGGGCATGAGCGTCGGCGTGGTCTACCCGGGCATGCCGCACTCCGAGAAGAAGGGCGCCTACGCCGCCGACATCACCTACGGCACCAACAACGAATACGGCTTCGACTACCTGCGCGACAACATGGCGCTGGCCAAGGAAGACCGGTTCCAGCGCGGCCAGTTCTTCGCGATCGTGGACGAGGTCGACTCGATCCTGATCGACGAGGCCCGCACGCCGCTGATCATCTCCGGCCCGGCCGACGAGTCCCCCGAGCTCTACGTCAAGGTCAACCGCGTCGTGCCCAAACTGGTGCGCCAGCAGGCCGAGGACGGCGAGGGCGATTACTGGGTGGACGAGAAGGGCAAGCAGGCCTACCTGTCCGAGCAGGGCATGGAGCATGCCGAGGCCCTGCTGAAGGCGGCCGGCATCGTCGCCGCCGAAGACACCCTGTATTCGGGCCAGAACCTGGCCGTGGTGCACCACCTCAACGCCGCGCTGCGCGCCCATGCCATCTACCAGCGCGACGTGGACTACATCGTCCGCGACGGCGAAGTGATCATCGTCGACGAGTTCACCGGCCGCACCCTGCCGGGCCGCCGCTGGTCGGACGGCCTGCACCAGGCGGTCGAGGCCAAGGAAGGGGTGCCGATCCAGCGCGAGAACCAGACGCTGGCCTCGATCACCTTCCAGAACTACTTCCGCATGTACCAGAAGCTGTCGGGCATGACCGGCACGGCGGACACGGAAGCCTACGAGTTCCAGACCATCTACGGGCTCGAGGTCGTGGTGATCCCGACCCACCGGCCGATGGTGCGCAAGGACCATCCGGACCTGGTGTACCTGGGCAAGGGCGCCAAGTACAACGCCGTGATCGAGGACATCCGCGACTGCTTCGAGCGGGCCCAGCCCGTGCTGGTCGGCACGACCTCGATCGAGACCTCGGAGTTGCTCGCCGCCAAGCTGCGCGAGGCCGGCGTGCCGCACGAAGTGCTCAACGCAAAGCAGCACGAGCGCGAGGCGCAGATCGTCGCCAACGCCGGCCGCCCGAAGGCCGTCACCATCGCCACCAACATGGCCGGCCGCGGCACCGACATCGTGCTGGGCGGGTCGCTCGAGGCCGAACTCCACGCCCTGGGCGAGGAGGCCACGGAGATCGACAGGGCGCGCGTCCGCAGCGAGTGGCAGCAGCGCCACGACGAGGTCAAGGCCAGCGGCGGCCTGCACATCATCGGTACCGAGCGGCACGAGAGCCGCCGCATCGACAACCAGCTGCGCGGCCGCTCCGGCCGCCAGGGCGACCCGGGTTCGTCCCGCTTCTACCTGTCGCTGGAAGACAACCTGATGCGCATCTTCGCCTCGGACTGGGTGCAGCGGGCGATGCGCGGCATGGGCATGAAGGAAGACGACGTGATCGAGTCGGGCCTGGTGACCAAGCAGATCGCCAATGCCCAGCGCAAGGTCGAGGCCCACAACTTCGACATCCGCAAGAACCTGCTGGACTTCGACGACGTCGCCAATGACCAGCGCAAGGTGGTCTACCAGCAGCGCAACGAACTGCTGGAGGCCGAGTCGGTGCAGGATGCGGTGGAGGCGATCCGCGAGGACGTGATGACCGACCTGGTCCGTCGCCACGTGCCGGCGGAATCGGTCGACGAGCAGTGGGACCTGCCGGGGCTCGAGCGTGCGCTGGCCGACGAGTTCGGCCTGGTCCTGGACCTGCGCGCCCTGGCCGCCCAGCGCGACGAACTCGACGCCGACGGCCTGCTGGCCACCGTGCTCGATGCCGGCCACCGCCTGTTCGGCGACAAGGAAGCGCAGCTGGGTCCGGAGATGATGCGCCACCTCGAGCGCCACCTGATGCTCAACGTGCTCGACCAGAACTGGAAGGAGCACCTGGCGCGCATGGACTACCTGCGCCAGGGCATCCACCTGCGCGGCTACGCCCAGAAGCAGCCCAAGCAGGAGTACAAGCGCGAGAGCTTCGAGCTGTTCTCGGAGATGCTCGACAAGGTCAAGCAGCAGGTGACCTCGCTGCTGGCCCGCGTGCGCATCCGCAGCGAGGAGGAAGTGGCCGCGATGGAGGCGGCCGAGCGCCAGCGCCTGCAGGCGCAGTCGCAGCGCATGCAGTTCCAGCACCCGGAAACCGGCGGCTACGGCACGGAGGAGGAGGCCGCCCAGGCCCAGGCCCTGGCCGCGCAGGGCGAGGGCGTGCTGGCCGGCCAGGCCAGCCGCGAAGGCCCGAAGGTCGGCCGCAACGATCCCTGCCCCTGCGGCAGCGGCAAGAAGTTCAAGCAGTGCCACGGCAAGCTCGACTGACCGGGCCGGATGCCCAGCGACCGACCTGACAAACCGGTGCACGTGGTCGCGGCCGTCCTTCGGGACGCCCGCGGCCGCATCCTGCTGGCCCGCCGCACCGCGGGCCGCGATCTCGCCGGCGCCTGGGAGTTCCCCGGTGGCAAGGTGGAGCCCGGCGAGACGCCGCAACAGGCGCTCGCCCGCGAGCTGGACGAGGAGCTGGGCATCCGCGTGCGCGCGGCCACGCCGCTGGTCGCCGTCCCGCAGGCGTACCCGGGCAAGCGCATCCTGCTCGACGTGCACGAGGTCGGCGCCTTCGAGGGCACGCCGCGCGGCCGGGAAAGGCAGGCGCTGGCCTGGTCGCCTCCGGAAAAGCTCTCCAGTTACCCGATGCCGCCGGCGGACCGCCCCGTGGTCGCCGCCATCAA
>JAYRTA010000156.1:0-5350 GCA_041919875.1 Arenimonas sp. | reverse complement strand
CCCGCCGACGGCCTGGCCGCGCTCAAGGCCCTGGACCGGCCGCTGCGCCTGCGCGCCCAGGCCCTGGGCGCGGTCAGCTTCGGCCTGTCGGCGGGCGCGGTGGCGGCGCTGCTCGGTGCCGGCGTGACCGGCGTGCTGACGGCCGCCTTCACCGGCCTGGTGACCGGCGTGCTGGCGATGCTCGCGGCGGTGCGGCCGCGCCTGGCCGAGGGCCTGGAGGCGCTGGCGGCCGCGGTGGCGACCCTGATCGCGGCGGCGGTGGCGAGCTTCATCGAGCCGCTGTCGTTCAAGACCGTGGTGGTGGCCTCGCTGATCGTGCTGATGCCGGGCCTGATGCTGACCAATGCGGTGAGCGAGCTCTCGGCCCAGCACCTGGTGTCGGGCACGGCGCGCGCGGCCGGCGCGCTGATGATCCTGATGAAGCTCACCTTCGGCACGGTGGCGGCGATGCAGGTGGTGCACCTGCTGGGTTGGCCGCTGCAGGAGGCCGCGGCGCAGCCGCCGGGCCTGGCGATGGAACTGGCGGCGTTGGCGGTGTCGGCGTTCGCGTTCGCGGTGCTGTTCCGCGCCGACCGGCGCGATTACCCGATCGTGATGGCCTCGGTGCTGGCCGGTTACGGGCTGACGCGCCTGGGCGGCGAGGTGCTGGGCCTGGCCTCGGACAATTTCGCCGGCGGCGCCTTCTTCGCGGGCATGGGCATCGCCGCTATCAGCAATGCCTACGGCCGCTGGCGCAACCGGCCGGGCGCCCTGATCCGGGTGCCGGGCATCATCCTGCTGGTGCCGGGCAGCGTCGGTTTCCGCAGCCTGAACTTCGTGATGGAGCGCGACGTGTTCCTGGGCCTGGACACGGCCTTCGCCCTGCTCTCGGCCCTGATCGCCCTGGTCGCCGGCCTGCTGTTCGGCAACCTCCTGGTCCCCTCCCGCCGCAATCTCTGACGGCGCGCCGGGGTTACCTGGCGATGGCGAAGTCCTCGAGCTTCTTGCCCTTGGCGAGTTCGGCGGCGAGCCACTTGGGGGGCATACCGCGGCCGGCCCAGGTGAGGCTGGCGTCGGCCGGGTGGCGGTACTTGGGCGGGACCTTGGCGCCCTTGGCGGCAGAGGCCCGCGCCGGGACTTTCTTCGCGGCCACGCCGGCCTTTTCGCGGACCATGCGCGCGGTGCCGAACAGCTCGTCGATCGAATAGCCCTCGGCCTTGGCCAGGGAAACGATCTTGTTGCGCACGGTGGCGGCCGGCTTGCGCTTGGCGAGGGTCTTGCGGCGCTTGCTGGCCTGGCTGATCAGGGCCTGCAGTTCCTTGGCCGAGAGGCCGTCGAGATTGATGCTCATGGGTTGCCTCGGGTTTGGCGGGGGTTTCCGGGCGGGCCGGACAGGTGCCCATCCTAGCTCCGGCCGCGGCGCCGGCGAAACCCCGTGCGGGGTTTCGCGGGGCATTCCCACCGGGTTTCGGGGCGTTTTCTCAGGCCAGCCCGAGGCGGGCGTGCAGGGCGGCCTTGTCGAGGTTTTCCGATTCGCTGGCGCGGCGGGCGCGGTACTCGAAGGTGCCGGCCTCCAGGCCGCGGCCGGAGACCACCACGCGGTGCGGTACGCCGATCAGTTCGATGTCGCCGAACATCACGCCCGGGCGCAGGCCGCGGTCGTCGAGCACCACGTCCAGGCCCGCGGCCGAGAGCTCGGCGTGCAGGGCCTCGGCGGCGGCGGTGACGGCCGGGTCGTCCTTGGGGTTGATCACGCACACCGCCACCTGCCAGGGCGCCATCGGGGCGGGCCAGCAGATGCCGTTGGCGTCGAAGTTCTGCTCGATGGCGGCGGCGACGATGCGCGAGACGCCGATGCCGTAGCAGCCCATGTGCATCACCTGGGCCTTGCCGTCCTGGTCCAGCACGGTGGCGCCCAACGCCTCGGCGTACTTCTGGCCGAGCTGGAACACGTGGCCCACCTCGATGCCGCGGGCGATGCGCAGCGTGCCGCGGCCGTCGGGCGAGGGATCGCCCTCGACCACGTTGCGCAGGTCGGCCACGAGCGCGGGCTCGGGCAGGTCGCGACCCCAGTTCACGCCGGCCAGGTGGACGCCCTTGCGGTTGGCGCCGACGACGAAGTCGGCCATCGCCGCCACGCTGCGGTCGGCGATCACCGTGATCGCCTGCGCGGGCCGCACCGGGCCGATGAAGCCCGGCTCGCAGCCCAGGTGCTGCTGGACTTCGGCCTCGGTGGCCAGGCGGAAATCGGCCAGGCCAGTCACCTTGGACAGCTTGATCTCGTTGACCATGTGGTCGCCGCGCACCAGGGCCAGCACGAAGCCCTGCTCGCCCACCACGGCCACGGATTTGACCGTGCGCGCGAGTTCGATGCCCATGAGCCTGGCCACCTCCTCGCAGGTCTTCTGCCAGGGCGTCTCGACCTCGCGCATCGCCTCGGCGGCGGCCGGGCGCGCGCCGGGCGACAGGGCCTCGGCCATCTCGACGTTGGCGGCGTAGTCGCTGGCGTCGGAGAAGGCGATGGCGTCCTCGCCCGAGTCGGCCAGCACGTGGAACTCGTGCGAGGCGCTGCCGCCGATGGCGCCGGTGTCGGCGTTGACGGCGCGGAAGCGCAGGCCCAGGCGGGTGAAGATGCGGCCGTAGGCGTCGTACATCGCCTGGTAGGTCTGGCGCAGGCTCTCGGCGCCCAGGTGGAAGGAGTAGGCGTCCTTCATCAGGAACTCGCGCGCGCGCATCACGCCGAAGCGCGGACGGATCTCGTCGCGGAACTTGGTCTGGATCTGGTAGAAGTTCAGCGGCAGCTGCTTGTAGGAACGCAGCTCGTTGCGCGCGAAGTCGGTGATCACTTCCTCGTGGGTGGGGCCATAGCAGAACTCGCCGTCCTTGCGGTCCTTGATCTTGAGCAGCTGGCCGCCGAACTTCTGCCAGCGGCCGGTCTCCTCCCACAGCTCGCGCGGCTGGATCGAGGGCATCAGCAGTTCGATGGCGCCGGCGCGGTCCATTTCCTCGCGCACGATGCCCTCCACCTTGCGCAGCACCCGCAGGCCCAGCGGGGTCCAGGTGTAGATGCCGGCGGCCAGCTTGCGGATCATGCCGGCGCGCAGCATCAGCTGGTGGCTGACGATCTCGGCGTCGGCGGGGGTTTCCTTGCTGGTGTTGAGGTGGAACCGGGACAGGCGCATGGACGGACGACCATCAAAAGGGTCGGCCATTGTAAACGCGCGGCCGGCCCGGTCGTGCCCCCGGGCCGGGGCGGGGCCTACTTCGCCTCGGCGCAGTAGGCGGTGGCGGTGCGCTGGGCCAGGTCCTTTTCGGCGGCGATTTCCTCCGCCGTGAGGTCCTCGGGGGTGCCGTCGCCGTCCTTGTCGCGCTGCAGGCGCTGGCCCGAGCCGATCAGCTCGAGGTTCTTCTTCGCCGTTTCGCAGGCCTGCTCGGCCTGGGTCTTGGGCTTTTCCTCGGCCGGGGGCGGCAGGTTCGGGTCGCGGCTGCGCACCTGGCGGGCCTCTTCGCCCTCGGTCTGGGAATAGGCGTTGACGCCGTCGGCCCCGGTGGTCTTGTAGACGGTGACCTTGTCCTCGGCCTGGGCCAGGGCGGAGACGAACAGGGCCGCGGAGGCGGCGCAAACCAGCAGGCGGGGGGACATGGCGGGGCTCCAGGGACGGTCCGGGCCCCGTGATACCACCGCCGCCGATGCCCCGCAAGGCGGAGGCTATGGCGCCCCCGGGCGAGCCGGTAGACTCTCGCCATGGAACCCCAAGACGACCCGGTCGCGGCCCGTCGCCGCGGCATCTACCTGCTGCCCAACCTGCTCACCACGGGCGGGCTGTTCGCCGGCTTCTACGCCATCCTGGCCGCCGCCAGCGGCAACTTCGAAAACGCCTGCATCGCCGTGTTCGTGGCCGGCCTGTTCGACGGCGTGGACGGCCGGGTGGCCCGCATGACCGGCACCACCAGCGAGTTCGGGGTGCAGTACGACTCCCTGGCCGACCTGGTCAGCTTCGGCATGGCGCCCTCGCTGGTGATGTACCACTGGGCCCTGGTCGGCTTCCGCGCCGACGGCCCGGTGCTGGCCAAGGTGGGCTGGGCCGCGGCCTTCCTGTACGCGGCCTGCGCCGCGCTGCGGCTGGCGCGCTTCAACACCCAGGTGGGCTCGGTGGACAAGCGCTGGTTCATCGGCCTGGCCAGCCCGGCGGCGGCGGCCCTGGTGGTGAGCTTCGTCTGGGCCATGAACACCTTCGGCTACGCCGGCACCGCCCTGCGCTGGCTGGCGCTGGCGGTGACGGTCGCGGCCGGCCTGCTGATGGTCAGCCGCATCAAGTACTTCAGCTTCAAGGGCTTCCCCAAGGGCGAGCGGGTGCCGTTCTGGGTGCTGGCGCTGGTGGTGGTGGTGATCACGGTGCTGTTCGTGGCCCAGGCCAAGGGCCTGTTCGCGATCGCGCTGGTCTACGCCTGCTCCGGCCCGCTGTACTGGCTGTGGACCCGGGCCCGGCCGGCCAAGGCCGCCGCGTGAGCTGGAGCCCGGCCCAGCAGGCCCTGCTGGCCGCGATGGGCTACACGCTGCATGCGCGCGTGGGGGCGATGCCCGCGCCCGCACCGGCGCGGTCGGTCCCGGACCCGGCGCCGTCCGGTGATCGCCTGATGCAGGCCCTGCGCCGCGCCGCCCGCGGCCGCGAACTCGGCCCCGCGCTGCCGCCGCTGGACCAGCTGCGCGCCGACGCCGCCGCCAAGCGCGCGCTCTGGCCCGTGCTCAGGGCGCTGCGCCGGGGCTAGCCGGTGAACGCGCGCCCGGACGAGCGGGCCCACATGCGCCCGATGCGCCAGGCCGACATCGAGGCCGTTGCCGCGATGGAACAGCGCGCCTATCCCTTCCCCTGGAGCGCCGGCATCTTCCGCGACTGCCTGCGCGCCGGCCACCACTGCTGGGTGCTGGAGACGGGCGCGACGCTGATCGGCTACGGCGTGCTCAGCACCGGCGCCGGCGAGGCGCACATCCTCAACGTCTGCGTGGACCCGGCGATGCAGGGCCAGGGCCACGGTCGCCGCCTGCTGCGCCGGCTGGTGGACCTGGCGCGCTGGCACCACGCCGACCAGGTGTTCCTGGAAGTGCGCCCTTCCAACCCGCGCGCGATCGCCCTCTACCGCGACGAAGGCTTCAACGAGATCGGCACGCGGCCGAACTACTACCCGGCCGCGAAGGGGCGCGAGGATGCGATCGTGATGGCGATGGCGCTGTTGCCGCCCAGCTGAGGCTCACCCCAGTTTTTCGCGCTGCTTCGGCGGCGATGCGCTTAAGTTCCTTGTCCAGGCGGCTGCGTTCGGCGCCCAGGTCGATCAGGCCCTCGAGCGGGATCAGCAGCCTGAGCGTGCCGAC
>JAYRTA010000155.1:0-5351 GCA_041919875.1 Arenimonas sp. | reverse complement strand
GGCCTCGTCGTAGGCGTTGGTGTGCAGGCTGTTGCAGTTGTCGAACAGCGCGTACAGGGCCTGCAGCGTGGTGCGGATGTCGTTGAACTGGATCTCCTGCGCGTGCAGGCTGCGGCCGCTGGTCTGGATGTGGTACTTGAGCATCTGGCTGCGCTCGTTGGCGCCGTAGCGTTCGCGCATGGCCCGGGCCCAGATGCGGCGGGCCACGCGGCCGATCACCGTGTACTCCGGGTCCATGCCGTTGCTGAAGAAGAAACTCAGGTTGGGCGCAAAGTCGTCCACCTTCATGCCGCGCGCCAGGTAGTACTCCACGATGGTGAAGCCGTTGCTGAGCGTGAAGGCCAGCTGGCTGATCGGGTTCGCGCCGGCCTCGGCGATGTGGTAGCCGCTGATGGACACCGAGTAGAAGTTGCGGACCTTGTTGTCCACGAAGTACTGCTGGATGTCGCCCATCATGCGCAGGGCGAACTCGGTGCTGAAGATGCAGGTGTTCTGGGCCTGGTCTTCCTTGAGGATGTCGGCCTGCACGGTGCCGCGCACGGTGCGCAGGGTCTCGGCCTTGATCTTCTCGTACAGCTCCGGCTCGATCAGCTGGTCGCCGGTGACGCCCAGCAGGCCCAGGCCCAGGCCGTCGTTGCCCTCGGGCAGCAGGCCGGCGTACTCGGGGCGGGCGCGGCCTTCGTAGAGCTTCTCGATCTTGGCGTGCGCCTCGTCCCAGCGGGCCTGGTCGGCGCGCAGGTACTTCTCCACCTGCTGGTCGATGGCCGTGTTCATGAACATGGCCAGGATCATCGGCGCCGGGCCGTTGATGGTCATGGACACGCTGGTGGTCGGCGCGCACAGGTCGAAGCCGGAGTACAGCTTCTTCATGTCGTCGAGCGTGGCGATGGAGACGCCGCTGTTGCCGATCTTGCCGTAGATGTCCGGGCGCGGCGCCGGGTCCTCGCCGTACAGCGTCACGCTGTCGAAGGCGGTGGACAGGCGCGCGGCCGGCTGGCCGAGGCTGAGGTAATGGAAGCGCCGGTTGGTGCGCTCGGGCGTGCCCTCGCCCGCGAACATGCGGATCGGGTCCTCGCCGCTGCGGCGGTAGGGGTACACGCCGCCGGTGTACGGGTAGGCACCGGGCAGGTTTTCCTTGCCCAGGAAGGTGAGCAGCTCGCCCCAGCCCTGCCACTTCGGCGCGGCGATCTTGGGGATCTTCTGGTGGCTGAGCGATTCGCGGTAGTTCTCGACGCGGATGGTCTTGTCGCGCACCTGGTACTCGGCCACCTCGTCGGTGACGGCCTTCAGGCGCGCCGGCCATTCGCGCAGCAGGGCGATGGATTCGGCGCTGAGCGCCTTCACCGCATCGTTGTAGCGCTGGCGCAGGGTGACCAGGCTGCGGTCCACGGTGGCCACCGGGGCCAGCGGGTTGTCGCCGGTGCTGGCGCCCTGGCGGCGCTCCCACTGGAACACCATCTTGCGGCGGTCAGGCGTGCCCTGGCGGCGCTCGCCGCATTCGGGCCACTTGGCCTCGGCGGCCGGGGCCTGGGCGCCGGTGGGCGGGTGCAGGATCAGGTGGTGCGGGTCGTAGGTGTCCAGCGGCTTGGGCAGGCTGGGGTCGCCCAGTTCGCGCAGGGCCTCGAAGTAGTGCTGGGCGCGGTTGGCGGCCTCGGCCTGCCGCTCGATGGAGGCGTTGATCTGGCGGCCCTGCTCGGCGATCTCGGCCAGGTAGCGGGTGCGGTTGCCGGGGATCAGCACGGTGGCGCGCGGTTCCTTCAGCGCGTTGTCCACCCGGGGCTTGAAGTCGCAGCGGGCGGTGGCGGCGCCCAGCTTGGCCTCCAGCAGGCGGCAGAGGTTGGTGAACATCCAGCTCACGCCCGGGTCGTTGAACTGGGAAGCAATCGTCGGGTAGACCGGCACCTCCTCGTCCTTGAGCGCGAAGGCCACGCGGTTGCGCTTCCACTGCTTGCGCACGTCGCGCAGGGCGTCCTCGGCGCCGCGCTTGTCGAACTTGTTGAGCACCACCAGCTCGGCGTAGTCGATCATGTCGATCTTCTCGAGCTGGCTGGGCGCGCCGAAGTCGCTGGTCATCACGTAGACCGGGAAATCCACCAGGTCCACGATCTCCGAATCGGACTGGCCGATGCCGGCGGTTTCCACCAGCACCAGGTCGTAATCCTGGGCGCGCAGGAAGGCCACGCAGTCCTTGAGCACGGCATTGGTGGCCACGTGCTGGCGGCGGGTGGCCATCGAACGCATGAAGACGCGCGGGCTGCGCAGCGAGTTCATGCGGATGCGGTCGCCCAGCAGGGCGCCGCCGGTGCGGCGGCGGGTCGGGTCGACCGAGATCACGGCGATGCGCATCCCGGGGAAATGCTGCAGGAAGCGGTTCATCAGCTCGTCGGTCACGGACGACTTGCCGGCGCCGCCGGTGCCGGTCAGGCCCACCACCGGGGTCTTGCCGCCGGCCAGCTGCCACTGCTTACGCAGGCTGGCCAGTTGGGCGTCGTCGAGCTGGCCCTGTTCGATCGTGGTGAGGACGCGAGCGACGGCGATTTCGTCGGTCACGTCGACGGTGGCGGAAAAAGCCGAACCAGGTTCATTTTTCCGGGGCGCGCCCTTGGACTTCCTGGGGGATTCCGTGCCGGAAAAATGAACCTGGTTCGTGCGTTGGTCGCGGGCAGCCTGGGTGCGGCGGACGAGATCCTCGATCATGGCGACCAGGCCCATCTGCATGCCGTCGTTGGGGTGGTAGATGCGCTCGACGCCGTAGGCCTGCAGTTCCTTGATTTCCTCCGGCGTGATGGTGCCACCGCCGCCGCCGAACACGCAGATGTGGCCGGCGCCGCGCTCGCGCAGCATGTCCACCATGTACTTGAAGTACTCGGTGTGGCCGCCCTGGTAGCTCGAGAGGGCGATGCCGTCGGCATCCTCCTGCAGGGCCGCGCGCACCACGTCCTCGACGCTGCGGTTGTGGCCCAGGTGCACCACCTCCACGCCCTGGGCCTGGATCAGGCGGCGCATGATGTTGATGGCCGCGTCGTGGCCGTCGAACAGACTGGCGGCGGTGACGAAGCGCAGCGGGGCGCGGTCGGCCGAGGACTCGGGAAGCTGGTTGGCGGGCGTGCTCATGGGCGGGTGCGGCGGCATCGGGAATGGCCCGATTGTAGCCCCGGCGCCGCCGGCCGGTCAGGCAAGCGGCCCGCTCGCCCGTCGGCCCGCCACCGGAGGCGCGGCCCGGGCCAAACCGCCGGGCACCCGGCCTTGGCGCATCTTGCGGCCCACCAGCCCCCGGGACGAGTCCGCGGGCTTCGCCCGGTGTCCGCCGGCGGCCCTCGCCCCCGGCGGCCGGATCGACACGGTCAGCGCGCCGGATCGCCCGACGTCACCACCTCGCGGTGCATCGGCGCCAGCTTGGCCAGCAGCTTGTTCTGGGCCCGGAACGGCACCCCGTGCTGGTCCATGGCCACCTGCAGCACCTCCACCAGGCGGTTGAAGTCGGCCCGGTCGATGCCCAGGCCGGCGTGCGAGCTGCGCATGTCGCGGCCGGTGTAGGTGCAATCGCCGCCGAGGATCACGCAGAACTGCTCCACCAGCTGGCGCTTCACCCGCGCCTGGTCGGCATTGGCGAAGAAGGGGCCCATCTGCGGGTCGGCCAGGAGGCCGGCCATGAAGGTGTCCATCAGCGCGGTCAGGCCCGCCTCGCCGCCGAACTGCTCGAGCACGGGACGCAGTTCGGGGTGGGCCGGCGCCGGGTCGGGCGCGGTCGGGTCGCGCTCGGGCGCCGGCGCGCCGGCGGCGGCCTCCTCGGCCTCCAGGCGGGCTTCCTCTTCGAGGACGGCGCGCTCTTCCTCGCTCATCGTTTCCTGGGTTTGCGCGGCGGCGGGCAGCGCGACGGACAGGCACAGCGCCAGCAGGGCGCGGGAGATCAGGGACATGGGGATACTCCGGGTCAGAAGCCGATGGCGAGCGAGGCGTACACGCCGCGCTGGTCGTCGCGGATGACGATATTTCCCAGGTCCACGTAGGCCAGGGTCAGGGAGACGTGCTTGTTGGGCGCCCAGGCGACGAACACGTCCCAGGCATCGTCCTCGTCGGCGATGCCCAGGTTGTCGGGCTTCATGCGGTATTCGCCGCCGATCGCCACGTGCCGGTTGAGCAGCCAGGCCACCGAGCCTTCGAACTGCGGCCGGTAGTCGTCGTTGCGGTCGCCGCCGAAGCCCAGGATGCCGAACTGGTTGGCGCGGGTCAGGCGCACGGTGCCGTTGAGCAGCAGGCTCTTGTCGAGCAGCAGTTTGGTGGCGCTGAGGTAGTAGTCCACGCCGCTGTCGTCGCGGGCGCCCACGAAGGCCAGCACGCCCGGCTGGTCGTTGCGCTTGTACTGGGCGCCGACCGCGATCTGCGGCATCCACGTGTCCTGTTCGAGCACGGCATCGCCGGCCAACCGCACCTTCACGCCCACGGTGTCCTGGGTGAAGGTGAAACCGTTGCCCAGGCCCAGCAGGCCGCCCACGGCCTGGGTGTCGAAGCGTTGCCGGGCGACGCTGAGCTCGACCCGGTCGTTGAAGCCGACGATCAGGCCGACGCTGTCGAGGGCGTAATCGGCCACGTCCACGCGGGTGTAGAAGGCCGACGCACCCCACTGCCCTTCGCTGCCATAGCCGCCGATCAGGGCCCAGGGCGTGAGGCCGCCGCCGCCGGCGCCTTCCACCTGGGCCACGCCGCCGGTGAGCAGCAGCTTGCCGCCGTTTTCCTGCGCACGCGCGCCCGGGGCGGCAAGGGCCAAGGGCAGGCCGAGGCAGGCCGCGAGGGCCAGGGCGAGACGCGGGTGCTGCGGTGTGGATCGGATCATGCGGACGGTTTCCTGGCAGGTGTGTCGGGAGCGGACGGCGCGGCCGCAGCGGGCAAGGGCTTGGGCACCCAGCGTTCGCCGGGCCGGGGGATGCGCATCGGGAAGTACGGCGTCACTTCGTCGGTGGAACCGGCCGGCACGCGCACCAGGTCCCAGGCGTCGGCGACGCCCTCGCCGCCGGCGTCGCCGCGCTTGCGGTCGGAGATCCAGCGGTAGAGCGGCTGGCCCTTCCAGGCCCACATCGGGCGGCCGTCGAAGCTGCGGGCGAGGGTGAAGGGGCCGTGCGGCTTGTCCTCGGGATGGGCGTAGTGCGGCGGCCAGAGGCGTTCGCACAGCGCGTCGCAGCGCGATTGGCCGGGCACGTCCGGGCGGTAGGTGTACAGGCCGCGCCCGCCCTGCTCGACCAGGATGCCGTTGCGCACCCAGACCGGCACCGGGCTGGCGGCGGCGAGCGCGGAAGGGTGGACGGCGCGCGCGGGCGTGGCCGCGGGCGATTCGCGGGGGGCGGGCGCGGCCG
>JAYRTA010000154.1:0-5365 GCA_041919875.1 Arenimonas sp. | reverse complement strand
GAACAGCGCGCCCGGGTCGGCGACGTGGGCGTGCAGGCGCAGGCGGTTGGCGCCGCCGGCGATCACCACGCAGCTCGCACCCAGTTCGCCCACCGCCGCGCGCAGGGCGGCGCGGTCGAGCCCGTCGCCCACGAGCAGGCATTCGCTGCACCAGCGGTGGTCCGGGTCGGCGTCGCCCAGCTCGCCGTGGGCGGCGGCGGCCTCGAGCTCGGCGGGCAGCTCGTCGGCGACGCCGACCGCGTCCACGGCACCGGAGGAGATGAATTCGTCGATGCCTTCGAGCAGGTCCACGAAGCCCTGCGCGCCTGCGTCCACCACGCCGGCCTTGGCCAGCACGGGCAACTGCTTCGGGGTGTCGGCCAGGGCCTGGCGGGTGCGCTCGAGCGCGCGCCGGAACCAGGTGCCCAGGTCCGGCCCCGGGGCGGACTCGAGCCCGTCGGCGAAGGCGGAGATCACGCTCAGGATCGTGCCCTCGCGCGGCTCCGACAGCGCCTGGCGCGCGGACGCCGCGCCGGCCCGCACGGCTTCGGCCAGGGTGCGCGCCTCCAGCGCCCGGGCGCCGCCCGCGGCTTCCGCCACGCCGGTGAGGAACTGCGCGAGGATCGCCCCCGAATTGCCCCGGGCCCCGTCCACCGCGTCTTCGCCCACGCGCCGCAGCAGGTCGCCGGCGCCCTGGGCGCGCCGGCTGAGCGCCCCGGCCAGCACGCCGCCCAGGGTGAAGGCGAGGTTGCTGCCGGTGTCGCCGTCGGGCACCGGGAAGACGTTGATCCTGTTGAGCGTCTCGCGCTGGGCGATGACGCGCCGGGCCCCGGCGATCAGGGCGCGACGCAGGGCGGGACCCCGGACGAGCGGGCGCGGAGCTTCGGCGAAAACGACGTTCATGGGCCGCCGGAGTCTGCCCGAAGGCCCTCGGTCCGTGTCATGTTGCACCGCCGCAAGCGCCGACCGGCCGCCGGCGTAGAATCCGGCGCAACCTTCCGGCGCCCGCCCGCATCCTTTCGGACGCCACCCTGCCCAGGCACGCCGCCATGTCCCGGAACCTGCTCGTCCTCAGCCTGCTGCTGTTCGCCGCGTCCGCGGCGGCCCAGGATGCACCGCCGCCGGCGCCGTCGACCGGCGGCTGCCCGAAGCCGGCGCAGGCCGCCGACAAATCCCCGGAAGGCGACACCGCCCCGGCCCAGCGCCCGGGCGAGCCGGCCCCGGTGCGTCCGCGCGCCACCGGCAATGCCCCGCGCGGCGGCGGCGCCCCGCGCTGGCACAGCATGTTGCCGGGCATGATCCGCTGAAGGCCTTGCCCGGCGCAGGCCGCGCCCGCACCCTGCGGGCATGCTCTCCCTGATCCGACGCTGGCTGGCGCCCACCGCGCCCGCCCTGGACCCCCGCCTGGTCGACGGCCTGCGCGCCGACCTGCCCTGGCTCGACCGGCTGCCCGGGCCCCGGCGCCAGGCCCTGCTGGACCTGGCCGCGCGCTTCCTCGCCCAAAAAACCATCACGCCGGTGCAGGGCCTGGCCCTGGACGGGCGCCAGCGGGCGCGCCTGGCCGTGCTGTGCTGCCTGCCGCTGCTGGAATTCGGCGTCCAGGGCCTGCACGGCTGGTCGCAGGTGCTGGTCTATCCCGGTGCCTTCCGCGCCCACCGCAGCCACCACGATGCCGAGACCGGCGTGGTCACCGAGTGGGAAGACGAGTTGGCCGGCGAGGCCTGGGAACAGGGCCCGCTGGTGCTGAGCTGGGACGACATCGAGGCCGACCTGGCCGAGCCCGAGGCCGGCTTCCTGCTGGCGGCGCACGAAATGGCGCACAAGCTCGACGCGCTCGACGGCGCGATGGACGGCACGCCGCCGCTGCCGGCCGATTGGCAGCGGCAGTGGGCCCTGGACTTCCAGTCCGCCTACGAAGGCTTCTGCGCGCGCGTGGACGCAGGCGAAGACATGCCGATCGATCCCTACGCCGCCGAGGCGCCGGAGGAATTCTTCGCGGTGGCGACCGAGTACCACTTCTCGGCCCCCGCGCTGCTGGCCCGCGAGATGCCGGCGGTGGCGGCCCACCTGGCGCGCTTCTACGGCCCCTCGCCGATCGCGCCGGCGGCTCAGTAGGCCGGCGGGAACACCACGTCGAAGCGCGCGCCCTCGAGGTCGGGCGCCCGGCCGACCGTCAGTTCGCCGCGATAGGCGGCCACGATGTCCTGCACGATCGACAGGCCGATGCCGTGGCCCTGCACGCGCTCGTCGCCGCGCACGCCGCGCTGTAGCAGGCGCTCGACGTTCTCGGCCGGGATGCCGGGGCCATCGTCGTCCACCACCACCCGCAGCCCGGGGCGGCGGTTGGCCGGCGCCGGCAGCGCCTGCACCGTCAGCAAGACGCGCTTTCCGGCCCACTTGAAGGCGTTCTCCAGCAGGTTGCCGAGCAACTCCTGCAGGTCGCCGAGTTCGCCGTGGAAGCGCGCGGCCGGGTCGATCTCGAATTCGCAGAGCACGCCCTTGCCCGCGTAAACCTTCTCCAGGCCGGCGACGATCTCCTCGGCCCGCGGCTCGATCTCGATCGGCGCCGCGTACAGCGCGTGGCCGCTGCGCGCCGCGCGCGAGAGCTGGTAGCCGACGATCTCGTTCATGCGCTGCACCTGGGCCTGCACTTCGGCGCGCAGCTCATCGTGGCCGGCGCCGGCCTCCAGGCGCGAGCGCAGCACCGCCAGCGGCGTCTTGAGGCTGTGGGCGAGGTCGGACAGCGTATTGCGGCTGCGCTCGAGGTGGCTGCGCTCGCTTTCGATCAGGGCATTGATCGAACCGGTGACCGTCTCCAGTTCACGCGGATGCCGGCCCGACAGGCGCTGCGACAGGCCCTTGCGCACGCGGTCGAGCTCGCGTTCGACGTGCACCAGCGGCCGCAGGCTCCAGCGCAGCACCAGGGTCTGCACCAGCAGCAGGAACACGCCGGCCAGGCCCAGGTAGCCCCAGAGCGCGCGCCGGAAGATGTTCACCTGCTCCTGGATCTGGGCGGCGTCCTCGTAGACGCTGAAGGTGAGCGCGTAGTCGCCGGCCGATTCCCAGATCACGCCGATCGAGTAGGCATAGACCAGGTTCTCCATGCCGCGCGCGTCGGCGATCGGCAGCGGGCCGTCGAAGCGGCGTTCGCCCGGCGCCAGGAAGGCCACCGGCGGCAGCGAGCGGCCCAGGGCCGAGGCCGATTCCCAGCGCAGGCCGTCGCCGCGCACGCTGGCGTACAGGCCGCTGCCTGGGATCAGGAAGCGCTGGTCGGGCGGGAATTCGGGGGAGATGAAGGCCCGGCTGCGGTCGAGCTCGGAGCCCGAGAGGTAGCCGTTGGCCAGGTCGGCCAGGCGTTCGCGCAGGGCGTTCTGCGCGGTGTCCACGAAGGCGCGGTCGAGCGCATAGCCGGTGCCGCCCAGGAAGGCGACCAGCGCGAGGCTGGCCGCCAGCAGCTGGCGGGCCTGCAGCGAGAGGCGGCGCCAGCCCCGCAAGCGGGTTTACTCGTCGCGCGGGATGGCGAAGCGGTAGCCGCGGCCGCGCACGGTCTCGATCGGCTTGATCTCGCCTTCCGGGTCGAGCTTCTTGCGCAGGCGGCCGATGAAGACCTCCAGCACGTTCGAGTCGCGGTCGAAGTCCTGCTGGTAGATGTGCTCGGTGAGGTCGGCCTTGGAGACCAGTTCGCCGGCGTGCAGCATCAGGTACTCGAGGACCTTGTACTCGTAGCTGGTCAGGTCGACGTTGGCGCCGTTGACGGTGACCGTCTGGGCCGAGAGGTCCAGGCGCACCGGGCCGCAGTCGAGCGTGGGCTTGGACCAGCCGGCGGCGCGGCGCAGCAGCGCGTTCAGGCGCGCCAGCAGCTCCTCGACGTGGAAGGGCTTGACCAGGTAGTCGTCGGCGCCGGACTTGAGGCCTTCGACCTTGTCCTGCCAGCTCGAGCGCGCCGTCAGGATCAGGATCGGGAACTTCTGGCCCGCCTCGCGCAGGGCCTTCACCAGGTCCATGCCCGAGAGCTTGGGCAGGCCCAGGTCGATCACCGCGATGTCGAAGGGCACTTCCTTGCCGTGGTACAGGCCTTCCTCGCCATCGGCGGCGGTGTCCACGGCGAAGCCCTCGCGCTTGAGGCGCGCGGCCAGGGTTTCACGCAGCGGGGCTTCATCCTCGACCAGCAGTACGCGCATGTCGTCTCCTTCGACAGGGGCGGCCCGGGGGGGGCCTGGGTCAGTCGTTCTCGCCGCCGCCGCGACGGGCCGGCGGCGGGTCGTTACGGGGCATTGGCTGGGGGCGGTCACGGGGCATCGCCGGACGGTCGCGACCCATCGCGGGCCGTTCGGCCGGGGACGCGGGCCGCTCGCGCAGCAGGGCGCGCTCGCGCCGGAGGGTGGAGGCGCTGCTCGCCCCCGGATCCCCCCCCGAACGCGGCTCGCGCGCGCGCTGGTCGTCGATCACCCGCACCCGCCCTTCCGGGGTGAGCACCTTCAGTCGATAGACTTCCCGACCGCCGCGCTGCATCGGCTCGGCCTGGAGCACGCGGCCGCCGTCGCGCTCGACTTCGCGCACGCGGTCGCCGGCGTCCTCGCGGTCGGAGCGCCGGCGTTCGTCGTCCGCCCGCGCGTTCGCCGTCGCGGCGACGACGACAAGCAGCAAGAGGTGGCGAAGGGCGCTGGACATCGTCGGGATACTAGCTCCGTGCAGGTCGGCCGGCCAGCCGAATGAACGGGGCGGAGTCTGGTGTCGAGGCCGTTAACATCATCTGAACCCTAGCCACATCAACAACTTGCGACAAGTGAAGGTTCAGGCCTCAGTAGATTTCGGCCACGCAGCAGCGCAGCGAGCCGCCGGCTTTTTCTATTTCGTCCAGGGCCACGGCACCCACCGAGAGGCCGGCGGCGGCCAGGGCCTGCACCTGGCCGGCACGCAGGGCCCCGGCGGCGGCGGCGCTGAACCAGGCCCGGTGCGGCGCCAGCGCGATGCAGTTGCCGGCGAAGGCCGCCTTCTGGCCGGCATCGAGTTCGACCGCGTGCGGCGCATACAGCGCCGCGATCGCGGCCGGCACCGCGGGATCGGCGAAGCCCGAAGGGGCGATGACCAGCGCGCGCCCCGCCAGCACCGACATCACCACGTTGGCGTGGTACTCGCCCGGCGCCAGGTCGAACAGCAGGGTGGCGCGCAGGCCCAGGGCGGCGTGCAGGGCCGCCGCGCCGGCTTCGTCGCAGCGCTCGCCCAGGCCGGCAAAGGCCAGGCCGCGGGCGCGGTCCACCACCACCGAGCCGGTCAGTTCGCAGAGGCCCGCCTGCTCGCGCAGGTCCACTTCGCGATAGCCCATCAGGCCGGTGAAAAAGCCGCGGATGTCGGCCCGCTCCGCCTCGCGCTGGCGCACCGGGTG
>JAYRTA010000153.1:0-5382 GCA_041919875.1 Arenimonas sp. | reverse complement strand
CCCGGTGCGCGTCTACTCGGCGCCCGAACTCGACCGCCTGGACACGGACTGCCGCGGCTTCCTGATGTTCCTCGAGCACAGCGGCGTCATCGACGCCGACCAGCGCGAACTGGTGCTCGACCGCGTCATGGCCCTGGACCAGGACGAGGTCGACGTGGACGACCTCAAATGGGTCGTGCTGATGGTGCTGTTCAACCAGCCGGGCTCGGAAGCGGCCTACGCCTGGATGGAAAGCCAGATGTTCGAGGACGAGCCCGAGCCGGTGCACTGAGGCCCGCGGGTTAGACTGCACGCCCGGCCCCGGCCGGGCGTTTGTATTTCCGGCGGCGCCTGCCGCCCAGTGCGAGAACGGGGAACCTGCATGTCCGAGAACTGGTACTACGCCGACCGGCGCCGCGAGCGCCACGGCCCCATGGACGCCGACGCGCTGCGCGCCGCCGTCGCCCGCGGCGCGCTCGACGATGCCGGCCTGGTCTGGCGCGAAGGCCTGGCCGAGTGGGTGCCGCTGTCCTACGTGCGCCAGGAACTCGGCCTGCCGCCACCGGCCCCGATGGCCGCGGCCCCGGTCGCGCCCGCCCCGGCGCCGGCCTACAGCGCGCCCCCGGCCGCGCCCGCGGAGCCGGAGAAGAAGAGCCGCGGCTGCCTGATCGCGGCCATCATCGGCGGCGTCGGCCTGTTCCTGGTGTTCTTCCTGGCGATCCTTGCCGCGATCGCCGTCCCGGCGTACCAGGACTACCTGGGCCGCAGCAAGCTGGCCGCCGTCATCGCCGGCACCGGTGCCGCCAAGGCCGCCGTGGCCGAATTCAAGGCCAACACCGACCGCTGCCCGCGCGACCTCGAAGAGCTGGGCCTGGCCCCGGATTCCATCCCGGGCGTGGACGAACTGGTCGCCGGCGCCTTCGAGGACGGCACCTGCGCCCTGGAGCTGCACCTGGGCAGCATCGAGGGCCTCAGCGGGGTCGAGGGCCAGCGAATCTGGATGGGCCTGGAGGACGACGGCACCTGGACCTGCGAGGGCGACGCCGGCCTGTCCGGCAAGCTGCCGGCCACCTGCCGCTGACCCGGCCGCCCAGCCCCCGGACCGGGGACCTTGCTTGACAGGGTCCGCCGGACTGGTGCCTTAATGAAAAAAAGCCCCCGGCCCGCGCACCCCGCGGGCCGCGTCATCTTGGCGTCCCTGAACGGGGCCGCCTCGGAGCACTCCCCGGCATGGCCAAGAACCTCCTCATCGTCGAATCGCCCGCCAAGGCCAAGACGATCAACAAGTACCTGGGCAAGGACTTCCACGTCCTGGCCTCGTACGGCCACGTCCGCGACCTGGTGCCCAAGGAGGGCGCGGTGGACCCCGACCGGGGCTTCGCCATGCGCTACGAGCTGATCGACAAGAACCAGAAGCACGTCGAAGCCATCGCCAAGGCCGCCAAGGGCGCCGAGGCCATCTATCTCGCCACCGACCCGGACCGCGAGGGCGAGGCGATCAGCTGGCACATCTCGGAGATCCTCAAGGAGCGCAACCTGCTCAAGGGCAAGGACCTGCACCGGGTGGTGTTCACCGAGATCACGCCGCGGGCGATCCGCGAGGCGGTTTCGCATCCGCGCAAGGTCTCGGGCGACCTGGTGGACGCCCAGCAGGCGCGCCGCGCCCTGGACTACCTGGTCGGCTTCAACCTCTCGCCGGTGCTGTGGCGCAAGGTGCAGCGCGGGCTGTCCGCCGGCCGCGTGCAGTCGCCGGCGTTGCGCATGATCGTCGAGCGCGAGGAGGAGATCGAAGCCTTCGTCGCCCGCGAGTACTGGAGCGTGGAGGCCGAGCTCAACCACCCGCAGCAGGGCTTCACCGCGCGGCTGGTCAAGCTCGATGGCCAGAAGTTCGAGCAGTTCACCCTCACCAACGCCAAGGACGCCGAGGCCGCGCGCCAGCGCCTGGTCAAGGCCGCCGGCGATGCCCTGCGCGTCACCGACGTGGCCAGCAAGGAGCGCAAGCGCCGGCCGGCGCCACCCTTCATCACCTCCACCCTGCAGCAGGAGGCCGCGCGCAAGCTCGGCTTCACCACCTCGCGCACGATGCGGGTGGCGCAGAAGCTCTACGAAGGCGTTTCGATCGGCGACGAAGGCACGGTGGGCCTGATCACCTACATGCGTACCGACTCGGTGAACCTGTCCGAGGACGCGATCCGCGAGCTGCGCGACGTGATCGCCCGCGACTTCGGCACCGGCGCGGTGCCCGACAAGCCCAACGAGTACAAGTCCAAGTCCAAGAACGCCCAGGAAGCCCACGAAGGCATCCGCCCGACCTCGGCGCTGCGCACGCCGGCCTCGGTGGCCAGCCACCTCGACGACGACGGCCGCCGCCTGTACGAGCTGATCTGGAAGCGCACCGTTGCCTCGCAGATGGTGCCGGCGACGATGAACACCGTATCGGTGGAACTGGCCGCCGGCAGCGAACACGGCTTCCGCGCCAGCGGCACCACCGTGGTCGACCCCGGCTTCCTGGCCGTCTACGAGGAAGGCAAGGACGCCAAGTCGGCCGAGGACGACGACGAAGGCCGCAAGCTGCCGCCGATGAAGCCCGGCCAGAGCGTGCCCCTGGGCAGCATCCACACCGACCAGCATTTCACCGAGCCGCCGCCGCGCTTCTCGGAGGCGTCGCTGGTGAAGGCGCTGGAGGAATACGGCATCGGCCGCCCGTCCACCTACGCCAGCATCATCCAGGTGCTGCAGAACCGCGAGTACGTGTACCTGGACAACCGCCGCTTCCGGCCCAGCGACGTCGGCCGCGCGGTGGCGAACTTCCTGTCGGCGCATTTCACCCGCTACGTGGATTACGACTTCACGGCCAAGCTCGAGGACGAGCTGGACGCGGTCGCCGCCGGCGAAGCGGCCTGGGTGCCGCTGATGGACCGGTTCTGGAAGCAGTTCAAGACCACGGTGGACGAAAAGAGCGAGTCCGTGGACCGCTCCGAGGCCACCGGCGCGCGCCAGCTGGGCACCGACCCCGCCTCGGGCAAGCCGGTCTCGGTGCGCCTGGGCCGCTACGGGCCCTACGTGCAGATCGGCACCATGGACGACGAGGAAAAGCCCAGGTTCGCCTCGCTGCGCCCCGGCACCTCGATGCACACCATCACGCTGGAGGAGGCGCTGCCGCTGTTCGACCTGCCGCGCACCCTGGGCGAGGCCGACGGCAAGCCGGTGACCGTGGCGATCGGCCGCTTCGGGCCCTTCGCCAAGCGCGGCGACACCTACGCCTCGCTGGGCAAGGAGGACGACCCGTACACGATCAGCTTCGAGCGCGCGATCGAGCTGGTGCGCGCCAAGGAGGAGATGATCGCCAACCGCATCATCAAGGAGTTCCCGGGCACCGCCATCCAGGTGCTCAACGGCCGCTACGGCCCGTACATCAGCGACGGCGAGAAGAACGGCAAGATCCCCAAGGACCGCGACCCCAAGAGCCTGACCCAGGCCGAGTGCGAGGCGCTGCTGGCCGAGGGCAAGCCGGTGCGCAAGGGCGGGCGCTTCGGCAAGAAGGCGCCGGCGCGCAAGGCCGACGCGGCGCCGAAGAAGGCCGCCGCGAAGAAGGCCGCGGCCGGCACGGCACCGACCACGAAGGCCGCCGTGAAGAAGGCGCCGGTGAAGAAGGCGGCCGCCAAGAAGGCCGCGGCCCGGAAAGCCCCCGCGAAGAAGGCGGCGGCGAAGAAGGCGCCGGTGCGCCGGGTCGGCGCGCCGAAGTAAAGGCCTACAGGCCGGCGCAACGCCGGCCACGGGCGACCTGCGAAAACGGCCGGCCCCGGGGGACTGCACCGGGCCGCCGCCGCGGCTACACTCGGGGTCCATCCCACCGTGAGTGAGCCGCCCCATGATGTCGCACCGTCCGCTCTCCCTCGCCCTGGCGCTGGCCCTGGCCAGCACCGGCGCCCTCGCCGCCGAGCCTGTCGTGCGCATGGGTGGCGAACCCTCGCTTGCCCCCAAGGCGGCCCCGGCCGCCAGCTGGCGTGAAGCCGCCCTGCCGGCGTCCGCGATCAGCCGCACGACGCTGCCGGGCCTGGATGCCCGGCGCATCCTCGAAGTCCAGAAGCGCAACCAGCGCGGCGGCAACATCGCCACCCAGATCGGCGTCAGCCTGCCGGTTGCGCCGGCGCAGTCGGTGGTGCGCCTGAAGTGGCGGCCCACGGCCGGCGGCCAGGTCGCGCGCTTCGAGGTCTCCGCCGCCGATGCCCTCGGCCTGCGCCTGGCCCTCGACCTCAACGGACTGCCGGCCAAGGCCGAACTGCGCGTCGCCGGCTCCGGCGCCCCGGCCCAGGTCTTCCTGGCCGGTGCGGCCGAGGCCCAGCGCCTGCTCAGCGACGGCGTCTACTGGACCACGCCGACCGAGGGCGACACCCAGGCGGTCGAGGTGTTCGTGCCGGCCGGCGAGAAGCTGCCGGTGCAGCTGCGCATCGCCCAGGCCTCGCACCTGCTGGCCAGCCCGGCCGGTGGCCCGGACGACCTGGCCAAGGCCATCGGCGACTCCGGCAGCTGCAACGTGAACGTGATCTGCCGCACCGGCACCCTCGGCCAGCGCTTCGTGGACGCCAAGAACGCCGTCGCCCGCATGACCTTCACCACCAGCGCCGGTACCTACACCTGCACCGGCACCCTGCTCAACGACACGGTGGCGGCCAGCCAGATCCCCTACTTCTATTCGGCGCACCACTGCATCGGCAACCAGGCCGAGGCCAATACGCTGACCACCTACTGGGGTTTCGAGGCCACCACCTGCGGCGGCAGCACCGCGGCGGCCAACACCATCGTCAGCGGCGGCGCCACCTACCTGTACTCGAACGCCGACACCGACGCCCTGCTGCTGCGCCTGAACAACGCGCCGCCGGCCGGTGCCTTCTTCGCCGGCTGGGATGCGACCCAGATCACCAACGGCACCGCCGTGCGCGCCATCCACCACCCGTCGGGCGACCTCAAGAAGACCTCGCTGGGCCAGAAGACCGGCCAGGATACGGTCAACATCGAAGTGGGCTGGACCGAGGGCACCACCGAGGGCGGCTCCAGCGGCTCGGGCCTGTTCACCGACACCGGCAGCGAGTTCCTGCTGCGCGGCGGCCTGTACGGCGGCTTCGCCAGCTGCGCCAACAGCGGCAACATCAGCCACCCGGACAACATCGACTGGTACTCGCGCCTGGACGTGGCCTACCCGTTCATCCAGCAGTACCTGGCGCCGACCACCTCCGGTCCGCTGCCCACCCGCACCTACACGGGCGCCTGGTACGTGCCGGCCGAGCCGGGCTGGGGCCTGACCGCCTTCCAGTACAACAACGCGCAGCAGAACCTGTTCGTGCTGTTCTTCATGTACGACGAGACCGGCAAGGCCCAGTGGTACGAGCTCGACGGCGGCTG
>JAYRTA010000152.1:1190-5396 GCA_041919875.1 Arenimonas sp. | reverse complement strand
GTAGACGCGCGCGCCACGCTTGCCGGCCTTGTGCAGGCGCTGGTGCAGCAGCGGCAGTTCGTGGCGCAGGTTGCAGCCCACCAGCAGCACCACGTCGGCCTGCTCGAAGGCCGCGACCGGCATCTGGAAGGCTTCGGCGCAGGCGCCGTCGGCGAAATCGGTCGCCTTGAGGCGATGGTCGACGTGGCCCGTGCCCAGCGCCCGGGCCAGGCGCGCCAGCAGCGCGCCTTCCTCGTTGGACGTGGCCGGGTGCGCCAGGACGCCGAGGTCGGCGCCCGCGTCCTTGAGCAGCTTGGCGGCCAGGGCCAGCGCCTCGTCCCACGTCGCCTCGCGCCAGCCCTCGCCTTCGCGCACCAGCGGGCGCGTGGCGCGGTCGGCGGCCTGCAGGCCCTGGTGCGAATAGCGGTCGCGGTCGGACAGCCAGCACTCGTTCACCGCCTCGTTGTCGCGCGGCACGGCGCGCATCACCTCGCCGCGGCGGGCGTGCAGGAACAGGTTGGATCCGAGCGCGTCGTGGTAGCCGATCGACTCGCGCGCCACCAGCTCCCAGGCGCGGGCGCGGAAGCGGAAGACCTTGTTGGTCAGTGCGCCGACCGGGCAGACGTCGATGACGTTGCCGCTCAGTTCGGTCATCAGCGGCTTGCCGTCGTAGGTGCCGATCTGCAGGTTCTCGCCGCGGTTCATGCCGCCCAGCTCGTAGGTGCCGGCGATGTCCGCGGTGAAGCGCACGCAGCGCGTGCACTGGATGCAGCGGGTCATGTCGGTGGCCACCAGCGGGCCCAGGTCCTCGTCGGCGACCACGCGCTTGCGGTCGACGTAGCGGGACACCGAGCGGCCGTAGCCCATGGACACGTCCTGCAGTTCGCACTCGCCGCCCTGGTCGCAGATCGGGCAGTCCAGCGGGTGGTTGACCAGCAGGAACTCCATGACGTTGCGCTGCGCGTCGAGCGCGCGCTTGGTCTGGGTGGTGACCTTCATGCCCTCCATCACCGGGGTGGCGCAGGCCGGCGCCGGCTTGGGCATCTTCTCCACGTCCACCAGGCACATGCGGCAGTTGGCGGCGATCGGCAGCTTCTCGTGGTAGCAGAAGCGCGGGATGGCGATCCCGGCCTTGTCGGCGGCCTGGATGATCATCGAGCCCTTGGGCGCCTGCATCGGCACGCCGTCGATCTCGATGTTCACCGCGTCGGTGGCGGCGGGGGTGTTCGGCTGGGCGCTCATGCGGCCTGCTCCGTGGTGGCGAGCCGGCCGGCGGCCAGGTCGTCCACGTAGAAACGCTTGTGGGTGATGGCGTATTCGAACTCGTGCCAGAAATGGCGCAGGAAGCCCTGCACCGGCCAGGCGGCGGCCTCGCCGAAGGCGCAGATGGTGTGGCCCTCGATCTGGCCCGCGGCGGCCTGGAGCATGCGCAGGTCGTCCATCGTCGCCTCGAAGGCGGCGATGCGGGTGAGCATGCGGTGCATCCAGCCGGTGCCCTCGCGGCAGGGCGTGCACTGGCCGCAGCTTTCCTTGTAGTAGAAGCGCGAGATGCGCAGGCAGGCGCGCACCATGCAGGTGGTCTCGTCCATCACCACCACCGCGCCCGAACCCAGGCCGGAACCGGCCTTCTGGATCGAGTCGTAGTCCATGGTGCAGGCCAGCATGGTCTCGGCCGGCAGCACCGGCATGGACGAGCCGCCCGGGATCACGGCCTTGAGCTTGCGGCCGCCCTTCACGCCGCCGGCCAACGCCAGCAGGTCGGCGAAGGAGGTGCCCAGGCGGATCTCGAAGTTGCCCGGGTTCTCGACGTGGCCGGAGACCGAGAACACCTTCGGGCCGCCGTTGTTGGGCTTGCCCAGGTTGAGGAACCACTCGGGCCCGTTGCGGATGATGGCCGGCACCGAGGCATAGGTCTCGGTGTTGTTGATCGTGGTGGGCCGGCCGTAGAGGCCGTAGTTGGCCGGGAACGGCGGCTTGTAGCGCGGCTGGCCCTTCTTGCCTTCCAGCGACTCCATCAGCGCGGTTTCCTCGCCGCAGATGTAGGCCCCGGCGCCGAGCGCCGAATACATGTCCACGTCCACGCCGCTGCCCAGCAGGTCCTTGCCGAGCCAGCCCTTGGCGTAGGCCTCCTTCAGGGCCTCCTCGAAGTGCTCGAAGGGCTCGTGGTGGAACTCGCCGCGCATGTAGTTGTAGGCCACGGTGCAGCCGGTGGCGTAGCAGGCGATGGCCATGCCCTCGATCACCGCGTGCGGGTTGTAGCGCAGGATGTCGCGGTCCTTGCAGGTGCCGGGCTCGGATTCGTCCGAGTTGCACAGGATGTACTTCTGGCCGGGCGCGCTGCGCGGCATGAAGCTCCACTTCAGGCCGGTCGGGAAGCCCGCGCCGCCGCGACCGCGAAGGCCCGACTGCTTGACCATCTCGATGACCTGCTCGGGCGGGATCTTCTCGGCGAGGATCTTGCGCCAGGCGGCATAGCCGCCGGTCTTGAGGTAGTTCTCGTAGGACCAGGGCTTGTCGAAGTGCAGCGTCGTGTAGACGACGTTGTGCTCCTGGGGGGCCGGGCCGACCGGGCCGGTGGGCTCCGAATAGTGCGAATGGTGGGCCATGGCGGGCTTACTCCAGTCCGTCCAGCAGCGCATCCACCTTCTCGGCGGTGAGCTTCTCGTGGTAGTGGCCGTCGACCACCATCATCGGCGCGCCGGCGCAGGCGGCCAGGCACTCCTCCTCGACCTTGAGGAAGACGCGGCCGTCGGGGGTGCTCTCGCCGTGCCTGATGCCGAGCTTGCGTTCGCAATGGCGCACGATGTCCTCGGCGCCATTGAGCCAGCAGCTGATGTTGGTGCAGATGGCGACCTTGTGCCGGCCGACCGACTGCAGGTCGAACATCGAATAGAAGGTGGCGACCTCGTAGGCCCAGACCGGCGGGATGTCGAGGTAACGCGCGGTGGCGGCGATGATCTCGTCGCTGAGCCAGCCGCCGTTCTGTTCCTGCGCCGCCATCAGGCCCTGGATCACCGCCGAACGCTTGCGGTCCGGCGGGAACTTGGCGACCCAGTGGTCGATGTGGGAACGGGTGGCGTCCGACAGCGCGACCAGGGGGTCGACGTTCTGGCAGGCGGCGAAATTTCCGGTGGCTTTCATCGGTCGCGAATCCTTAGCGGTCGATCTCGCCGAAGACGATGTCGTAGGTGCCGATCATGGCGACCACGTCCGGCAGCATGTGGCCGCGCACGATCGCGTCCATGGACGACAGGTGGGCGAAGCCGGGGGCGCGCAGCTTGAGGCGGAAAGGCTTGTTGGCGCCGTCGGAGACGATATAGGCGCCGAACTCGCCCTTGGGCGCCTCGACCGCGGCATAGGCCTCGCCGGCCGGCACGCTGTAGCCCTCGGTGAAAAGCTTGAAGTGGTGGATCAGGGCTTCCATGTCGTCCTTCATCTCGGCGCGCGAAGGCGGCGCGACCTTGAAGTTGCGGACCATCACGGGGCCGGGGTTGGCGCGCAGCCACTGCACGCACTGCTTGATGATGCGGTTGGACTGGCGCATCTCCTCGATGCGCACCAGGTAGCGGTCGTAGCAGTCGCCCTGCACGCCCACCGGGATGTCGAAGTCCACCTGGTCATAGGCGGCGTAGGGCTGCTTCTTGCGCAGGTCCCAGGCCAGACCCGAGCCGCGCAGCATCGGGCCGGTCATGCCCCAGGCCAGCGCCATCTCGGTGGGCACCACGCCGATGCCAACGGTGCGCTGTTTCCAGATGCGGTTGTCGGTGAGCAGGGTCTCGTATTCGTCGACCCGGCGCGGGAAGTCGTCGCAGAAGGCGTCGAGGAAGTCGAGCAGGGAGCCCTCGCGCCACTGGTTCACGCGCTTGAGCTCGGCGCCCTTGCGCCAGGGCGACTCGCGGAACTTCGGCATCTGGTCCGGCAGGTCGCGGGCCACGCCGCCGGGGCGGTAGTAGGTGGCGTGCATGCGCGCGCCGCTCACCGCCTCGTAGCAGTCCATCAGCTCCTCGCGCTCGCGGAAGGCGTACAGGAACACCGCCATCGCGCCCAGGTCGAGGCCGTTCGAGCCGATCCACATCAGGTGGTTCAGGATGCGGGTGACTTCGTCGAACAGGGTGCGGATGTACTGGGCGCGCACCGGCGCCTCGACGCCCATCAGCTTCTCGATGGCGCGCACGTAGGCGTGCTCGTTGCACATCATCGAGACGTAGTCCAGGCGGTCCATGTAGC
>JAYRTA010000152.1:0-1180 GCA_041919875.1 Arenimonas sp. | reverse complement strand
TTCTCGGTGCCGCGGTGGAGCAGGCCGACGTGCGGGTCGGCGCGCTGCACCACCTCGCCGTCCATCTCCAGCACCAGGCGCAGCACGCCGTGCGCGGCCGGGTGCTGGGGGCCGAAATTGAGGGTGTAGTTGCGGATTTCCTGGGTCATGGCGGGCTCAGTCCTTGCTCGCGCCTTCGGACGCGGCCTGCTGCCAGCGCGAATCGCCGCGCACCACGCGCGGCACGCCCACGCGCGGCTCGATCGACACCGGCTCGTAAACCACGCGGCCCTTGTCGGCGTCGTAGCGCACCTCGACGTTGCCCACCAGCGGGAAGTCCTTGCGGAAGGGGTGGCCGACGAAGCCGTAGTCGGTGAGGATGCGGCGCAGGTCAGGGTGTCCCTCGAAGACGATGCCGAACAGGTCGAAGGCTTCGCGCTCGAACCAGTTGGCCACCGGCCAGGTGTCCACCAGCGAGGCCACCACCGGCAGCGAGTTGTCGGTGGCGAAGGTGCGCAGGCGCAGGCGGCGGTTGTGGCGGACCGACATCAGGTGCACGACGACGGCGAAACGGCGGTCGGGGCCGAGGCCGCGCGGACGGTCCTCCCAGCGGAAACGGCCCGGGCCGGCGCCCTCGACGCCGCGCGAGAAGCCTTCCGAGGAGACGTCCGAGGTCTCCCATTCGTCGTCGCCGTAGCCCAGGTAGTCGACGCCGCACAGGTCGATGAGCTGCTCGAAGCCGAACTCGGCCTCGTCGCGCAGCAGGCGCGCGGCGGCCAGCCAGTGGTCGGCCGGCACTTCCACGGTGGTTTCGCCCAGGGCGTCGACCACGCTGGCGCCGTGCTCGTGCAGGCGCGCGCGCAGGCGCTCGGCGAAGGGGGTGTTGGGTTCGACCATGGCGTCGGCTCGGTCCTTCAGCGGGCGATGGTGTTGGTGCGCCGGATCTTCTTCTGCAACTGCAGGATGCCGTAGATCAAGGCCTCGGCCGTCGGCGGGCAGCCGGGCACGTAGACGTCGACCGGCACCACGCGGTCGCAGCCGCGCACCACCGAATAGGAGTAGTGGTAGTAGCCGCCCCCGTTGGCGCAGCTGCCCATGGAGATCACCCACTTCGGGTCCGGCATCTGGTCGTAGACCTTGCGCAGGGCCGGGGCCATCTTGTTGACCAGGGTGCCGGCCACGATCATCACGTCGGACTGGC
>JAYRTA010000151.1:0-5473 GCA_041919875.1 Arenimonas sp. | reverse complement strand
CTGTTCTTCATGTACGACGAGACCGGCAAGGCCCAGTGGTACGAGCTCGACGGCGGCTGGAGCGCCACCGACGTGCGGTCGGGCAACATGCTGCGTTACGCCGCCAACCCGTGGACCACCACGTTCAACCCGGCGGCGCGCACCAGCGCCAACGTCGGCACCGGCAGCCTGACCTTCACCAGCGAGACCGCCGCGACCCTGACCTTCACGGTCAACGGCGTCACCCGCACCGTCACGCTGTCGAAGATCTGATGCAACGCCCGCCCCGGCGCCTCGCGCGCCGGGGCCCCGCGCCCGGCCCTAGCGGCCGGGCTGCGGCAGGCGCGTGATGCCCCGCGCCTGCTTCTCCGCCTCGACCATCGCCCGCACGTCCTCGAGCAGGGCGCGCGCGTCGTAGACGATGCCGTCCTTGACCGTGTAGCGCACGCCGCCCACGCGCGCGGGTTCGCCATCGGCGCCCAGGCGGATGTGGCCGGTGCCGTAGAGCACCTTCAGGTTCGCCAGCGGGTTCTCGGCCAGGATCACCAGGTCGGCCAGCTTGCCCGGCTCGATGCTGCCGATGCGGTCGGCCGCGCCCAGGGCCTCGGCGCCCGACAGGGTGGCTGCGCGGATCACCTCCAGCGGATGGAAGCCGGCCTCGCGCAGCAGCTCGAGCTCCTCGATGGTGCCGAAGCCGTAGGTCTTGTAGATGTACCCCGAATCGCTGCCCACCGTGACCCGGCCGCCGCGGTCCTTGTAGTCGTCCACGAATTCCATCCAGCGCCGGTAGTTGTCCTTCCAGGCCGACTCCTCCTCGCTGCCCCAGTCGAAGAAGAAGCTGCCGTGGTTGTGCCGGCTGGGGCGGAAGAAGGCCCACAGGGCCGGGTGCGTGTACTCCTCGTGCCACTCGGCGGTGCGCGCGCGCATCAGGTCGCGCGTGGCCTGGTAGATGGTGAAGGTGGGGTCGAGGGTGAAATCGAGCGCCAGCAGTTCCTTCATCACCGCCTCGTAGCGCTCGCTGCCGCGCGGCGCCGCCTGCGCCCAGAGCCGGCCCGCCTCGCCGAAGCGCTTCTGCTCGTCCAGGTAGTTGTAGTCGGCCGGGTACTGCTGCACGCGCTGGCCATCGAACAGCGCCTCGGGCAGGCCGTACCAGTGCTCCATCGTGGTCAGGCCCCAGCGCGCGGTGGTGAGCACGTTCACGCGCGCGACGTCGAGCTGGGCATGGTGGCAGGCGCTGCGCATGCCCTGTTTCGCCAGTTCGTCGAAGGCGGCCTCGAGGATGTCGGGGCGGAAGCCGAAGCACTTCATGCCCAGCGCGCCCCGCGCCTTCATGTCCCGCACCCACTGCCGCGCCTGCTCGGGCGTGGTGATGGGCGCCTCGCGGCCCATGCCGAAGAAGGCGTAGGGGAAGATGCGCGGCGCGGTGATCTGGTTGCCGGCGCTGCGGCGCGCCTCGGAGGCGCACCAGTCGATGCCGTTGCCGCAGCCCGGGTCGCGCACCGTCGTGATGCCATGCGCCAGCCACAGCTTGTACACGTATTCGGCGTTGACGCCCTGTTCCTCGCCGCCGATGTGGCCGTGCATGTCCACGAAGCCGGGCAGGACGTAGTGGCCGGCCAGGTCCATCTCCCGGCCGCCGGGCGCGAGCACCGGCCGGTCCTCGGGATTGATCGGTGCATTGGCGCTGCCGACGATCTGCACGCGCACGATGCGGTTGCCCTCGATCACGATGTCCACCGGGCCGTAGGCGGGCGCGCCGGTGCCGGTGACCACGGTCACGCCGCGCAGGATCAGCTGGCGGTAGGGGCCGTCGCCCTCGTCCCGGTCCGGAGCGGGCGGGATCGCCGCCTGCGCGGCCGCGGCGGACAGGAGTAGCAGGGCAAGGCAAAGGCGGCGGATCATCGCGGGTCCCGGGCTGGAAGTGGCGGCCGCGCGGGCGGAGAATGCCGGCATGCGCGCGATCCGTGCCTCCAGCTTAGCCGTTCTGCTGCTGCTCGTCGGTGAGGCGGCGGCGGCCGATGCGGTCACCGTCTACCGCTGCACGGATGCCCAGGGACGGGTGAGCCTGCAGGACGCACCCTGCGACCCGGGCCAGTCCGGCACGCGGCGCGAGATGCAGCGGCCGGTCGATCCACCGCCCCGTCCGGTGGCGCCCGCGACGCCGGCGCCCGCCGCGCCGCCCGCACCGCCGCCCGACCCCGCGCCCGTCGTGCGGCTGCCACCGCCGGCGATCTACGCCTGCACCGATTACGACGGCGCCCTGCGCCACAGCGAGGATTACGATCCGCGCGACCGCTGCGTGCCCCTGGGCATGCTCGGCTACGACCTGCGCGGCGCGCCGCCGGACGTGCTCAACCGCTGCCGCTGGGTGCGCGAATCCTGCGTGCGCCTGGACGATGGCCCGGCCTGCCGCGTATTCGACGACAAGCTGCGCCAGGCCCGCTCGGACGCGCTGCACGCCTTCAGCGACACCGCCGCCTTCCGAAAGTCGGAAGTGCGCCGGCTCGAGCAGATCGTCGCCGAAAGCTGCCGTTGACCGCCCGGCGCCCTGCGGCGGCTGCAGGCGCGATCGCGGGCCACCGGGGCGCGGGGACACGGGGATCGCGCCAGAAGGCGCTCCCGCGCGGTGCCTGGCTCAGAAGCCGTAGCGGAGGAAGCCGCCGTCCACGGCGATGCATTCGCCGGTGATGTAGCTCGATGCGGGCAGGCACAGGAAGGCCACCGCGGCGGCGACCTCCTCCGGCTCGCCGATGCGGCCCATCGGCGTGCGCTCGAGCACCTCGTCCAGGTAGTCCGGATCGGCCAGCTTGGTGGAGGTGCGCCGGGTGCGGATGTACCAGGGCGCCACCGCGTTCACGCGCACGCCGTCCTCGGCCCATTCGCAGGCCAGGTTGCGGGTGAGCTGGTGCAGCGCGGCCTTGCTCATGCCGTAGGGCGCGCCCGTGCGCACGTGGACCAGGCCGGACACCGAGCCGACATTGACGATGCACGAGGCCGCGTGCTGGCTCAGCAGCGGAAAGGCGAAGCGGCTCAGCTCCCAGGCCGAGAACAGGTTGGTCTCGAGGATGCCGCGCCATTCGTCCTCGGCGTAATCCATGGCCGGGCGGCTGGCATTGGTGCCGGCATTGTTGACCAGCAGGTGCAGGCCGGTGCCCAGGTCCTCGACCCAATCGAAGATTTCACGGCGCTGCTCGGGATCGGCCACGTCCGCGGCGAAGGCGCGCACCTCGGCCTGCGGGTGGGCGTCTTCGAGCTCGGCCCGGGCCTGTTCCAGCGCGCCTTCGTCGCGGGCCACCAGCATCAGGTCCGCGCCCAGGGCCGCCAGTTCGGCGGCGATGGCGCGGCCGATGCCGGCGCTGGCGCCGGTCACCAGCGCCACCTGTCCGTCCAGGCGCCAGCGCCCGCGCTCCATCAGAATTCGCAGAAGCAGTGCGCCAGCGGCCGGTAGGGCGTGCGGGCGTTGCCCTGCAGCCAGGCCAGCTCGCCGGCGATGCGCGCCGTGGTGGCAGGGTCCGCGCCCAGCAGGGCTGGCGCGAACGCACGCGCCACCGGCGCCAGCGCGGCATTGCCGGACCAGTCGGCCAGGGCCTGTTCGAAGGGCGTGCGGGCGCGTTCGATGTAGCGCACCACGTACTTGCCGTCCTCGAGCTCGACCTTGGCCGCGGCGGCGGCGATGGCCGCACGCAGGCCGCCCAGTTCATCCACCAGGCCGCGCTCGCGCGCCTGCGCGCCGCTCCAGACGCGGCCACGGGCGACCGCATCGATTTCCGCCAGCGGCCGCTCGCGCGCCGCCGAGACCTTGCCGATGAAGTCTGCGTAGCCCTTGTCGATCACCGACTGGATGATGGTGCCGACCTCGGGCGTGAGCGAGCGGGTCGGGTCGAAGGCGCCCGCCAGCGGCGTGGTGCCGACGCCGTCGGCGCGCACGCCGATCTTCTCGAGCGCACGCGGGCCGGTCATGAACAGGCCGAAGATACCGATCGAGCCGGTGATGGTGCTTTCGTCGGCGTAGATCTGGTCGGCGTTCATCGAGATCCAGTAGCCGCCGGAGGCCGCCACGTCGCCCATCGAGGCGAAGACGGGCTTTCCGGCCTTCTGCAGCAGCTCCACCTCGCGGCGGATCTGCTCGGACGGGTAGACGCCGCCGCCCGGGCTGTTCACGCGCAGCACGACCGCCTTCACCGTCTCGTCCTCGCGCGCCTGGCGCAGCAGCTGCGAGGTGGACTCGCCGCCGACCGTGCCCTGGGGCTGCTGGCCGTCGGTGATGCCGCCTTCGGCCACGACCACGGCGACGGTCGGCTGCTTGCCCAGGCGCAGGGTCTCGAGGCGATGGTGCGACAGGTAGGCCGGCATGCCGACCTGCACGAAGCTGTGCGCTTCCTCGTCCTCGACGCCGCGCTCGATCATCAGCTGTTCGAACTCGTGCCAGGTCTTGAGGCCATCGACCAGTTTCTCGTCGACCGCCAGCCGGGCCATGTCGCCGCCGGCGGCGGCGACGCGCGCCGGCAGCCCGGCGATCATCGCGTCCAGCGCGGCGCGCTCGATCTTGCGGGCGGCGGCCACTTCATCCAGGTAGCGGTTCCACAGGTCGCCCATCCAGAACAGGTCGGCCTCCTTCGCCTCGGGCGAGGAGCCATCGAGGATGTAGGGCTCGGCCGCCGACTTGTACTCGCCCACCTTGAACAGGTGCACGTCCACGCCCAGCTTCTCCTGCAGGCCCTCGCGGTAGTACAGGCGGTAGCGGCCCAGGCCCTCGAGCAGGACCATGCCCTGCGGGTCGACGTAGATCTCGTCGGCGTGCGCCGCGAGGTAGTACTGCTGCTGGGTCATGCCGCTGGACCAGGCCACGACCTGCTTGCCGGCCGCGCGCACTTCCTCCAGGGCATCGGCGACTTCGCGCATGGCGGCGAAGCCGCGCGCCGAGAAGCCGTCGGTGAGCAGCACCACGCGCTCGATGCGCTTGTCGTCCTTGGCCGCCTCGAGGGTGTCGAGCAGGTCGCGAAGCTGGATCTCCGGCACGTAGTCGCCGGTCATCTGCGCCTGCAGGCGCTGGGCGACCGAGCCGCTGTTCTGCTCCACCAGCACGCCGTCGAGCGGCAGCACCAGGGCGCTTCGGTCGGCGACACGCGCCGCTTCCGGCGAGCTCAGGGCCAGCACCAGCAGGAAGACCAGCACGAACAGGAACAGCAGGTTGAACACCAGCCGGCGGGTGAAGTTGAGCAGGTTCCACGAGCCCACGAGCAGGCGGCGGATGGGACCAGGCTGGGAATGCGACATGGGTGGGCTCCGGGGAATCGTGGCCCCAGCATACCCAAGGGCCTGCGGACGCGGGCGACCCGGAGGTCACGGCCCGGCCCGCCGTCACGCGGCGGCGGGCAGCCTTCGCGCCAGGCGCCAGAAGCGCCAGCCCAGCAGCGTCGCCGCCGCCGACAGGCCCACGATCAGTCCCGTCCACAGGCCCGGCGCACCCAGGCCCTGGTGCAGGCCCAGCCAG
>JAYRTA010000150.1:0-5480 GCA_041919875.1 Arenimonas sp. | reverse complement strand
CTCATCGTGGCCAGGAACAGGCTCTTCTGCTGGCTGGCGGCCTCGGCCTTCTCGCGCTGCAGGCCGGCCTCGCGCTCGCGGGCCCAGGCACGGCGCGATTGCGCGGTGGCCAGCAGGCCGATCAGGCCGGCGATCAGGGCCAGCCCGGTGGCGGCGACGACGGTGCTGATGGCCTGCTGCAGCTGTTCGCGCAGATGGGCATCGCGCTCGGACCGATGCTGGTTCTCGTGCGCGATCATCGCCGCCGCGGGTGCGCTGATGCGCTCGCCCAGGCCGGCGCCGGCGCCGCTTCGAAGCAGCACCAGGGACGCGTCCACGCCGCCCTCGAGCAGGGCCGGCCAGGCGCGCCGGCCGTGTTCGTGGCGCTCGCGCACCGCCTCGGCCAGCGCGCGCGCATGGCGCTGCTGGGCCGGGTCGTTGGCCACGAGGGCCACGAGCGCGGCGCTCTCCTGGTCGAGCGCGTGCATGGCGTCCTGGAAACGCCGCCAGAGCGCGTCGTCGAAGGTGACCGCCCAGCGCAGGCCGTGGCTCTCGGTGCTGCCGTACACGGCCATCACGTGGTTGACCTGCTCGATCACCTCCTGCGAGTGCCGGGACTCGTCGATGGCGCGCCCGGTGGCGATTGCCGACTGCACGCTCACCCAACCGGCGAACGCCACCAGCCCCAGCGACAGCAGCAGCATCGCGTAGTAGGAGCGGTGGGCGTGGTCCTGCAGGAAGCGCGTCATGCGGTGGCTCAGGGATTGAGGGCCCAGAGGGCGAGGTTGAGCAGGCCCGCGAACAGGGTCCAGGCCAGGTAGGGCAGCAGCAGCCAGGCGGCGGCCGGGTGCACGCGCTGGGCGGCGAACTGCGTGGCGAGGATGGCCAGGGCCAGCAGCACGATCACCCCCAGCGCGGCGCCGAGCGCCTGGGCGCCGAAGAACACCGGCATCCACAGCAGGTTCAGGCCCAGCTGCACGGCCATCGCGCCCAGGGCCAGGCGGCGGTCGTCGGTGGGCCGCGCGCGCAGCAGCAGGAACAGGGCCACCGCGTTGAGGGCGTACATCAGGCCCCAGACCGCGCCCATCACCGCGCCCGGGGGCGTGAAGAAGGGTTTGTCGAGCGCCGCGTACCAGGGGCCCGGCGGGAACAGGCCGCCGGCCAGGGGCAGCACCAGCACCGCCGCCAGCGCGAGCAGGGCCGCGGGCAGGGGCGCCATCGCGGGGCGGCGGGCGGACGGCGCGGGCGCTTCGATGCCGCCGAGGGGGAGGCGGGGGCTGGCGAGCGATCGGGACATGGGGATCACCACGGGTTGGGGGTCTCCGTCACGCGTAGCAAGGACCGCGCCATGACGCGGCGTTCACGGCCGGGCAACTCACTTCAGTCCGTAGGCCTTTCGCCGGCGGTACAGGGTGGACGCATCGATGCCCAGCCAGCGCGCCGCCTCTTCCAGGGTGCGGGCCTGTTCGAGCGCGGCGCACAGCTGGCGGCGTTCGAGCGCGTCTAGCGACAGCGGCTCGCCGGCGGCATCGCGGATCAGGCCTTCGCGGGCCGCGGGCACCGGGTCCGCCGTCGCGGGCGCGGGCGCGGTTGCTGGCGACCAGGACGCGGCCGGCATCGGCCCGCCGGCGGCGATGCCGCCCGGGGGCGGCGCCACCGCCGGCGAGGCCACCGCACCGCCCGGCATCGGGGCCAGCGCATCGGTGACCACGTCCAGGGCGAGATGACGCCGGTCCAGGGCCTCGTCGCCGCACAGGATGACGGCCCGCTCGATCACGTTCTGCAGTTCGCGCACGTTGCCCGGCCACGGGTATTCGAGCAGGGCGGCGCGGCCGCAGTCGGTGAACGCACGCGCGGGCCGGCCGTAGGCGCGGGCGAAGCGGCGCAGGAAGCCTTCGGCCAGGCCCAGCACGTCCTCGCGCCGCTCGCGCAGCGCCGGCAGGGTGAGCGCGACCACGTTGATGCGGTAGAACAGGTCCTGGCGGAACTGCCCGGCGCGCACCAGCTCGGCCAGGTCGCGGTTGGTGGCGGCGACGATGCGCACGTCGGCGCGGCGGGTGGTGGGATCGCCCACGCGCTCGTATTCCTTGTCCTGGATGAAGCGCAACAGCTTGGGCTGCAGCGGCAGCGGAAAATCACCGATCTCGTCGAGGAACAGGGTGCCGCCGTCGACCTTGGCCACGCGGCCGTCGGCGCTGTCGTTGGCGCCGGTGAAGGCGCCCTTGCGGTGGCCGAAGAGCTCGTTCTCCAGCAGCTCGGCCGACAGCGACGGGCAGCTGACGGTGGCGAACTCGCGCTCGCGCCGCGCCGACAGCCGGTGGATGAGCTTGGCGAGCACGTTCTTGCCGGTGCCGCTTTCGCCCAGGATCAGCACGTTGGCGTCGGTGGCGGCGACCTGCTGGGCCAGGCCGAGCAGCTGCTGCATCAGGGGCGAGCTCGACACGGGCGCCGGGTCGCTCTCCTGCGGCAGCTGGGTTTCCAGCGATTCGATGCGGCCCGCGAGCCGGCGCGCCTCGACCTGGCGCGCCACCGCGATGCGCAGCTGTTCGGCGGAAAAGGGCTTGACCAGGTAATCGTGCGCGCCCGCGCGCAGCGCCTCGAGCGCGGCATCGGTGTCGCGGTGCGCCGTGGCCATGATGATGCGCAGGCTGGGCGCGTGCAGGTGGATCTGCGGAATGGCGGTGAGGCCGGAGTCGTAGCCGATCGAGCGGTCGAGCAGCAGCACGTCGAAGGGCCGCGTCGCGGCCAGTGTCATGCCTTCGGCCAGGGTGGGCGCGGCGGAAAAATGGGTGCCCATCATTTCGAAGATGGTGGCGTAGGTGGCCAGCACGTCCTGGTCGTCCTCGATCGCCAGCACCCGGGCGCCCTTCAGTACTCGATCCATCCCTTCGATCCCCTTTCCTTGCAGATTGCACGGCGGCGGCGGCCGCCCGGGTAGCAGGTTGCACGAAGCGTGCCAGCCGACCCCGGAAACGCGGGGTGAAATCGTGCAGATCCGCTTGGCACGACCCTTGGACTAGCTCCGTTACGGGCCCCTGCCCGTCCCGATCCCCCCAAAGGAGACTGTCATGTTGAGCTGGGCCCTTACCTTCCTCGTGATCGCCCTCATCGCCGCCGTGCTGGGCTTCGGCGGCATCGCCGGCACCGCCGCCGGCATCGCCAAGATCCTGTTCTTCGTGTTCCTGGTGCTGTTCGTGGGCTCGCTGCTGTTCGGCGGGCGCCTGTTCAAGCGGGGCTGAGGCCATGACCGTCCTGCTCGCCAGCGAGCTGACGGCGGCCGACCTGGCCCTGCTGGCCCGGCCCGAGCCGGCCCGCCATCCGCGTGAGCGCCCGGTCCGCCGGGCGCCCGCATCGGCCCTGGCGGAGGCCGCGACCCAGGACGGCGCGCTCGTGCAATCTGCCCGGCAGCCCGGGCATTTTGCACGGCCCGCCGGGCGTTCCGCCAGCCCCCTCGCCCCGATCCGCTGGTTTGCCGTCCCGGCGAACTGAGCTCCCTCCCCCACCGCCCCCCGGCACCCACCCAAGGAGTTCCGACCATGCTCACCTGGGCCGTGATTTTCCTCGTGATCGCCCTGATCGCCGCCGTGCTCGGCTTCGGCGGCATCGCGGGCACCGCCGCCGGCATCGCGAAGATCCTGTTCTTCGTGTTCCTGGTGCTGTTCATCGCCTCGCTGTTCTTCGGCGGCATTCCCTCGTTCCGCTGACCCTTCGACCTTCCAGACCCGGAGACATCCCATGAGCCTTCGCATCCGCAACGTCCTGATGTTCCTGCTCCTCGGCTTCACCTGCCTGGCCGCCACCGGCTGCAACACGATCCATGGCGCCGGCCAGGACATCGAAAAGGCCGGCGAGGAAATCCAGGAAGCCGCCGACGAAGTGAAGAACTGATCCGCCCCCTACCCACCCCGCCCACCCAAGGAACCTCCCATGAAGACGCTCGAAGCCCTCAAGCCCCTGCTGCTCGCCTCCGCCATCGCCTTCGGCCTGACCGCCTGCCAGGAGTCCGCCCAGGACACCGCGGAGGACGTGGCCGAAGCCCGCGCCGATGGCCAGGAGGCTGTCGCCGATGCCCGCGCCGACGCCGCCGAGACCGCCGCCGACACCCAGGAGAACCTGGACGCCGCCGCGGCCGATGCCTCGATGGACGCCCGCGACGGCGCCGAGGACTACAACGAGGCCGTGGCCGACGCCACCGAGGACAATGCCGACGCCGCCTACGACGTCGCCATCGCCGAGGCCAAGGCCGCCTACGACGTGGCCAAGGAGAAGTGCGACGCCTTCACCGGCGCCGCCAAGGACGCGTGCAACACGGAGGCCAAGAGCGCCTACGACCTGGCCGAGGTCGAGGCCGGCAAGGCCCGCGACCTGGCCAAGGCCGCGGCCGACGCCCGCCGCGAGTAATCCACCCGCGCCCCGGCATGCCCGCGCACCGATGTCTGGTCGGCGCGCGGGAGGGCCCGGCGCCCCTTCCAAGGGGGGCGCCGGGTTTTTTTCGCCGGCCTGGTGGCCCTGCCCCTGGCGACGCATGCCCAGGACTACCTGGCGCCGGTGGACCGCTTCTACTTGGGACTGGGGCGCTACCTGTCGGGCAACGACCTGGACACGCGCTGGAACGCCACCGACGGCAGCGCCGGCACGCGGATCAACTTCCAGCGCGACCTCGGCTTCGTGGAGCACGAGGGGGCCCTGTTCTGGAACGTCGGCGGCAGCCTGGGCCAGCACCGCCAGCACAAGTTCGACGCCTTCGGCTACGACTACGACGACGACAGCACGCGCGTGCTGGCGCGCGAGCTCAACGTGGGCGACAACGCCTACCCGGTGTCGGCGGGGTTCGACGGCACGCTGGACGTGAAGATCAGCGGCCTGTCCTACACCTGGTTCTTCAACCGCTCCGACCAGCACGCCTTCGGCGCCGGCATCGGCGCGGTCCGCTACGACCCCTCGTTCGACATGGCGGCGATGGTGTCGGGCGAAGGCGGCGGGGCGACGCTGGAGAACCAGGCCTCGGAAGCCGCGTGGGCGCCGATGCTGCGGGTCGAGTACGTGCGTTCGCTCTCGCGGCACTGGCGCTGGGGCGCGGCCCTGTCCTACGTGCAAGCCTCCGGCGGCAACGCCTCCGGCCATGCCGTGGACGCCCAGGTGGAGGTGGAGTACTTCCCCTGGCAGCACGTTGGCTTCTCGCTGCGCTACAACTACAACGACGTGGCCCTGGACTTCCAACGTCCGCGCTTCGACGGCAAGGTCGAACTGCAGAACCGCGGACCCCAGCTGGTGGCGATGCTCCGGTTCTGAGCGCGTCGCGCCGTCGAGTGGGGCGGGGCGGGCGGCGCCGGGGCGCGGGGCAAGCCGCGCGATGGATTCGTGGTGGGCCCACCAGGACTCGAAGTGGCGCCTTACTCTATTGAAATATATAGCATCTAGCTAAGCCAGCCTAGATTGATACTCACCTTCTTACTCACACTGAACTCACCTAGCGGACCTGGAGGCAGTAGTCCGTGATT
>JAYRTA010000149.1:0-5503 GCA_041919875.1 Arenimonas sp. | reverse complement strand
CTGGGGCCAGAGCGGCGAGTCCTCGGCGATGTCGGCCAGTTCCGACAGGTCGCCGCGCATCGTCCGCCCGCTCCACGCCACCACGCGCTGGAACTGCGCGGCGACGTCGCGCGAGGCGAAACGCTCGCCCTTGGCCTGTTCCATGCGGTACAGGCACAGGTAGTTGGAGCGCCCCTTGAGCAGGGCCGTCTTCAGGCCGGCGCCCAGGGCCTGGCGCACGCGCGGCAGGTCGCGGTGGTAGAGCTGGTCCTGCAGCGCCCGGGTGCCGGTGGAAATGATCACGCGCTGGCCCGACAGCAGCGCCGGCACGAGGTAGGCGTAGGTCTTGCCCGTGCCGGTGCCGGCTTCGGCCACCAGGGTCGCGCGCTCGTCCATGGCTTCGGCGATCGCCGTGGCCAGGTGCAGCTGCGCCGGTCGGGGCGCATAGCCTTCGAGCGTCCGGTCCAGCGGGCCATCCGCGGCCAGGGCCGCGCCCGTGCGTTCGGCCAGGTCGCCCACTTACATGCGGACCGGCGGCGCCACCGTGCAGGCATCGATCTGCCGGCGTGCGACCGCGGCGCCGTCGGCGTCCTCGCGCTGGTCGCGGGCGTGGCCGATCGTGGCCCAGTTGCGCCGGCACAGTCCGCCCAGGCGCGGGCCGAGTTCGTAGGAGCGGCTGGCCAGGCGTTCGGCACCGTCCCAGTCCTTGCCCAGCAGGGCCAGTTCGGCTTGCCACTGCACCAGGTCGGGGGCCTCGGGCGTGATCGCCAGGGCCAGGCCCAGCGCCTCCTGCGCGTCGCGCACGCGGCCGCCGGCCTCGCTGGCTTCGGCCCGGGCGAGCAGGTCTTCGACGTGCGGATCGCGCAGCGGCGCGACTTCCAGTTCCTCGCCCTGCTCGCCGATGGCGCGGACGTCCGCGACCAGGGCCTGGGGCGTGGCCCTGGGGACCGCCGCCGCGCGCGTCGCCGGCGTGCCGCCCCCCTGGCAGGCCGCCAGCAGGCCGGCCGCGACCAGGGCCAGGGCAATGGCGGAAAGTCGGGGCGTGTTCATTCTTCGTCGTTCCTCCGGCGCCGGTCGCGCCGATCCTCGTCATCGTCGTCTTTGCCGCCGAAGCGGAACCAGTCGAGCCAGCTGCGCTCGACGCAGCTGATGTGCTCGGGCGGCAGGTGGCCGGCCACGAAGGGATAGCGGCGCGCGCCTTCGCAGTTCTCCTCGGTGGTGGCGTACTGCTGCGCATCCACCCAGCCCCATTCCAGGCCCTGCATGCCCACGTCCAGCGGCGCGCTGGGCAGCTTGGCGAAGATCGCCGACCAGACCCGCATCGCGCCGGACGAGCCGTACAGGCCGGTCGGCTCGTTCTGGTCGTTGCCGACCCACACCACCGCCAGGTGCTCGCCGGTGTAGCCGGCGAACCAGCTGTCGCGGCTGTCGTTGCTGGTGCCGGTCTTGCCGGCCACGCGCAGGTGCGGCAGGCCGAGGCTGCGGCCCGTGCCGCTGCTGACCGCGTCCTGCAGCGCCAGCGTGACCAGGCGCGCGGCGATTGCATCGCCTTCCTGCGCCGGCGGCGAGCGATGGTCGTAGCGGCTCAGGGCCTTGCCCTGCGGATCGAGCACGCCGCGCACCGCGCGCAGCGGCTGGATCTGGCCACCGGAGGAGAGGAACTGGTAGACCTGGGCCATCGCGAACGGGCTCAGGTCGACCGAGCCCAGGATGAGCGACGGGTTGGCCGGCGCCCGCAGGCCCGCCAGCACCATCAGCAGCTCCGACAGGCGTTCGGGCCCGACCGCCATGCCCACCCGCACCGTCGCCTGGTTGTAGGACTGCGCGAGGGCCTGGCCGAGGCTCACGCGCCCATGGCTGACGCCGTCGGCGTTCTCCGGGTTCCAGCGCTTGCCGTTGGGCAACACCAGGTTCACCGGCGCATCGTCCACCGGCGTGGCCAGGGACCAGGTGCCCGGCTGGGCCAGGGCCAGCAGGTAGACCATCGGCTTGAGCAGGGAACCCACCGGCCGCTGCGCCTCGAGCGCGCGGTTGAAACCCGGCTGGTCGGGATGGCGGTTGCCCACCATCGCCAGCACGTCGCCCTGGCGGCCATCGGTGAGGACGAGGCCGGCCTGCAGGGCCGGGCCGTCCTTGCGCTGCACCTTGTCGAGCGTGCCCACGACCGCCTGCTCCGCCAGTTGCTGGGCCGAGGGCGACAGCGTGGTGAGCACGCTCAGGCCGGCGCCGCGCAAGGCATCGGCCGGGTAATCACGCGCCAGCTGGCGCCGCACCAGGTCCATGAAGGCGGGGTTGCGGTTGCGCGCCACGCCCGGCCGGGCGCTGACGCCCAGGGGCGCGGCCTTCGCGGCACGGGCCTGCCCGGCGTCGATCAGGCCCACGTCCTGCCAGACCGACAGCACCAGGTCGCGCCGGGCCTTGGCCGCCTCCGGCTTGCGGCGCGGGTCGTAGACGGAGGGCCCCTGGATCATGCCCACCAGCAGTGCCATGTCCTGCGTGCGCAGCGTGGCCAGCTCGCGCCCGAACCAGAACTCCGAGGCCGCCGCCACGCCATGGATCGACTGGCTGCCCTGCTGTCCCAGGTAGACCTGGTTGAGGTAGGCCTCGAGGATCACCTGCTTGTCGTAGCGTGCCTCGATGATGATCGAGTACGCAGCTTCCTTCAGCTTGCGGGCCCAGGCCTTCTCGCGCGTGAGGAACAGGCTGCGCACCAGCTGCTGGGTGAGCGTGCTGGCGCCCTGCTCGAGCTCGCCCTCGCGCACGTTCACCCACATCGCGCGCAGGATGCCCATCGGGTCCACGCCGTGGTGGTGCTTGAAATTCCGGTCCTCGACCGCCTGCAGGCCGGTGACCAGCAGCGAGGGCACCTCGCGCAGCTGCACCAGCCGGCGTTCCTCCTGCACGTTGCCGTAGAGCGTGGCGATGCGGGCCGGGTCGAGCCGGGCGTCCTCGGCGCGACGGTCGCTGCCGCGCTCGCGCACGCTCGCGATGCGGCCGCCGGACAGCGCGATGTCGAGCCTGCGCGCCGGCACCGGGCCCTCGAGGTCGACGTAGGCGCGGGTGGCGATGCGGAACTGGTTGCCATCGCGGGCATACGTGCCCGGCAGGTCGCCACCTTCGGCGCGATAGGCGGCGGCGGCCAGTTCCAGCTCCAGGGTCGCCGCGTCCAGGCGCTGCCCCGCCACCAGCGGCAGCGGCCGTGCATAGACGCGGGTCGGCACCTGCCAGGCCAGCTGCTCGAACTCCTGGCGGACCTGCTTGTCCAGCACCCAGAACACCGGCACGCCCACGCCGACCGCCAGGCCCAGCCCGAGCAGCAGCGCGCGCAGCAGCCAGCGGCGCCAGCGCGCGCGCGGGGAGTCGGGGTCGGACGGTGGTGAAGAAGCGCTGCGGGCCACGGAACATGGATAATCGCGAAGTCGGGCGAGTCTATCAGGCCGCCCTTGCCCCACTCCCCACCCGAGACTGAATGCACGCATGGATGCCGCCGCCCCGCCGATCCTGAGTCCCTGGGCCGGCAACGGCCAGGCCGGGGCCGCGGCGACGTTGCCCGAAGGGCCTCGCGTCGACGGCCTCGCCGCGACGCCCGCCGAGGCCCTCGAGCGCGCGCACCGGGCCTTCCCGGGGCGCGACGTCCTGTTGATGCGCGCCGATGTGGTGCTGCCGCCGGCCGGCCTCGAGCGCCTGCTGGCCGCCTGGCGCACGGGCGAGGCCCGGGTGCTTTCGCCCCTGGACCGGCGCTGGCCGCTGCCGGCGGGCCTCGACGACGCCGCGGCCTGGCGCCACGCAGCGCACGCCGCCTTCCCGTGGGCCGGCTGGTCGCCGCTCTGTTCGCTCTGGCGCGGCGAGGCGATCGGCCAGGCGTCGCCCGATGCGATCGCGGCCCAGGCCGGCGCGCTGCTGCCCGCACTGCTGGTCGAAGGCGAGGTCACCCCGGCCCGGGAGCCCGTGCCGCCGCCCGTCCAGGCCCTGCTGTCGCGCTGGCGCGACGGCGGCGATGTCCGGCCCGACCGGCCGGTGCTCTTGCACGTGCTGCACGCCTGGGGCGGCGGCGCCGAACGCTTCGTGCGCGACCTGATGGCGGCCGACCGCGCGCGCCGGCACCTGGTGCTGGTGGCCCGCGGCGACCACGACCGTCCCCCCTTCGGCCGCCGCCTGTGCCTGCACGAAGACCTGGACGCCGCCCCGCTGCGCACCTGGCCACTGGCCTCGCCCATCGCCGACACCGTCCGCCAGTCGCCGGAAGTGCAGGCGGTGCTGCGGGAACTGTGCGAGGCCTGGGGCATCGGCGCGGTGTTGGTGTCCTCCCTGATCGGCCACTCGCTGGACGTGCTACGCACCGGCCTGCCCACCGCCTGGTGCGGGCACGACGCGTACCCGTTCTGGCCGCTGCTGCACGACCTGCGCGATCCCGCCTGCGAGCCCTTCGACCAGGCCCGTCTCGCCGGGCAGTTGGGCCGCGACGGCGCGGGCGTATTCGCCACCGACGACGCCGCCATCTGGTGGGCGCTGCGGGAAGCGACCGTGCAGGCGCTGGCGTCCGCGGACGCCGTGATGGTGGCGCCCAGCGCGTTCGCCCGGCGCCGCTTGGAAACGCTGGTGCCGGCGCTCGCCGCGCGCCGCTGGCGCACCATCGGCCACGGCCAGGGGCCCTTGCCCGCGGCGCCGCGCCCGGCCCGCGGCATGGACGCGCCGCTGCGGGTGCTGGTGCCCGGCCGCTTGCACGGCGACAAGGGCGAACGCCTGCTCGAGGCCCTGCTGCCGCGCCTGCCGGCCGGGGTCGAACTGGTGCTGCTGGGCGGCGGCCCGGTCGCCAACCGTTTCGCCGGCATGGCGCACGTGCACGTGATGCACGACTACGCCCACGCCGAACTGGCCGACCGCGTGCAGGCCCTGGCGCCCGATCTCGCGCTGCTGCCCAGCACCGTGCCCGAGACCTGGGGCTACGTGCTGTCGGAAATGCTGGCCCTGGGCCTGCCGGTGCTGTGTTCGCGCGAGGGCGCGCTGGGCGAGCGCGTCGCGTCGTGCGGCCGCGCCTGGTGCCTGGCGCCGGACGCCGACGCCTTCGCGTCCGCCCTGGCCACGCTCGCGGGTGACCGCGCACGTCTGGATGCGCTGCGCGATGCGCCGGCACCGGCCCTGCCAACGCCGGAGCAGATGGCCGCGCACTGGCGCGAAGCGCTGCCTTCCACGGCGCCCGGCCTGCAGCTGCGCCCGGCGACGCCGGCGGAAACGGCACTGGACGCGGCCGCGGTGGCGATCGACGACTTCGAACGCGTGCTGGCCGAGGCGGGCCAGCTCGCGCGGGAGCAACAGCAGGAACTGGACCGGCGCGCCGACTGGGCACAGGACCTCGAACAGTCGCTGGCCCGGGCCCGGGCCGAAATCCAGGCCCTCGGGGCCCGGCACGGCGGCCAGGACGCGCAACACGCCGCTGGCCTGGCGGCGCAGGACGCGCGGATCGCCGGGCTGGCGCAGGAGCGGGCCGATGCCCAGGCGCGGGCCGCCGGGATGGCGCACTCCC
>JAYRTA010000148.1:2682-5503 GCA_041919875.1 Arenimonas sp. | reverse complement strand
CGCCGCCATGGCTGGCGGGGGCCGGAGGCCGAGCTCGCCCTCGCCGATGGCGAAGGCGAGGAGGCCTTGCGCAAGCGCCTGCGCCCCTACCCGTCCCTGGGCGGGCTGCCCGCGGGCCTGGTGCTGGGCGTGGACGCCGGCAAGACCCGGCTGATGCTCTCCACCGGCGCCGTGATCGAGCTCGAGGCCGACGCCCTGAAGTTCGGCGCCCGGGCCCCCGCGCTCAAGCGCGGCGACGTGGTGCGCCTGCAGGTGGACCCGGCCAGCGGCAAGACCCGGCTGGCCCAGCTGCCCGCGGCCCAGGCCGCCCTGGTCTCGGTGCAGCCGGAAGACGGTGCGATCCGGGCCCTGGTCGGTGGCTTCAGCTACGGGCTCAACAAGTTCAACCGCGCCACCCAGGCGCAGCGGCTGCCGGGGTCGAGCTTCAAGCCCTTCGTGTACGCGGCTGCCTTCGAACGCGGCTTCTCGCCCGCCAGCATCGTGCTCGACGCCCCCGTCGTGTTCCGCGACCGCGCCGGCAACGTCTGGCGGCCCCAGAACGACGCCGGCAACTTCGCCGGCCCCATGCGCCTGCGCGAGGCCATGGTGCAGTCGCGGAACCTGGTGTCGGTGCGCCTGCTCGACGCCATCGGCGTGGACTTCGCCAGCCGCTACATCACCAGCTTCGGCTTCAGCCAGGAAAGCCTGCCGCCGAACCTGTCCATGTCCCTGGGCACGTCGTCGCTGACGCCGCTCTCGATCGCCCGGGGCTACACCGTGTTCGCCAACGGTGGCTATCTCGTCGAGCCCTGGTTCATCGAGAAGGTGCTCGACCGGCATGGCAGCGTCCTGTCGGAAGCCAATCCCGCCCGCGCCTGCCGCGGTTGCGCCGGACGGCCTGCCGAGGGCCGGCCGGAGGCCACGGTCGTGGACGGCTTCGATTTCAGCGACGCGGGCCCGGCGGCGCCCGCGCCGGCGGCGGCGACCACGGCCCCGGCGCCCGACGCCGCGGCGGCCGAAGGTCCGGTCACGCTGGCGCCGCGCGCCATCGACGAGCGCACCGCCTTCCTGGTGCGCTCGCTGCTGCTGGACGTGGTCAACCGCGGCACCGGCACCCAGGCCAAGCAGCTGGGCCGGGCCGACATCGGCGGCAAGACCGGCTCCACCAACGACCACCGCGACGCCTGGTTCTCCGGCTTCGGCGGCGACCTGGTGACCACGGTCTGGGTTGGCAAGGACGATTTCTCCAGCCTTGGCCGCGGCGAATACGGCGGCAAGGCGGCCCTGCCGATCTGGATCGGCTACATGCGCACCGCGCTGGACGGCGTGCCGGTCGCCGACGCCACCCCGCCGACCGGGATCAACACCGCCTCGGTGGACGCCGGCAGCGGCCGCCTGGTGCCCGAAGGCACGCCTGGCTCGGTCCGGGACTTCTTCAAGCGCGAGGACTACGAGCGCATCGTCAGCAGCGGCTTCGACGTCGACCCCGCGCTCAGCGATGAAGAGGCCTTCGACATCTTCTGACCGCCGCCGCGTGCAGGTCGCCCACGAGGCGGCCCGCCTGCTGGCTCAGGGGGCCCCGGACCTCGCCGGCGCCCGCCGCGACGCCGCCCGCCGGCTGGGCATGGACGATCCGCGGGCCTTGCCCTCGGGCGCGGACATCCGCGCGGCCCTGCGCGACTACCGGGCCCTGTTCGGCGGCGGACTGGATGCTGCCGGCCTGCGCCAGCGCCGCCGCGCCGCGCTGGACGCCATGGCCGCGCTCGCGGCCTTCGACCCGCGCCTGGCCGGCCCGGTGCTGGACGGCAGCGCCGGCCCGGACGACCCGGTGCTGCTGCACCTGCACGCCGACGAACCCGACGCCGTCGCCCGCCACCTGGCGGACCGGGCCATTCCCGCCCGCCAGGGGCGCGCCCGCGCCCGTCTCGGCGACCGGCTGGTCGACACCCTGCCCTGCTGGCATCTGGAGGCGGGCGGCGTGGCCTTCGAGTTGTGGGTGCTGCCCGCCCACGCGGCGCGCCAGGGGCCGCGCGACCCGATGGACGGGGAGGCGATCGAACGCCTGGGCCCCGCCGCGCTGGCCCGCCTGCTCGACGCCGGCTGAGCCCGTAAACGCGAACGCCCCGCGCGTGGCGGGGCGTCCGGGTCGGGCGGCGCGGATCAGCGCTTGGCCAGCGGCACGTAGTCGCGCACGCCGGCGCCGGTGTAGATCTGGCGCGGCCGACCAATCTTGGCCTCGGGGTCGGTCTGCTGCTCCAGCCAGTGCGACACCCAGCCCGCGGTGCGCGCGATGGCGAACATCACGGTGAACATCTCGGTCGGGATGCCCAGGGCCTTGTAGATGATGCCCGAGTAGAAATCGACGTTCGGGTAGAGCTTGCGCTGGATGAAGTAGTCGTCCTTCAGCGCCGCTTCCTCGAGCTTCATCGCGACCTCGAGCATCGGGTCGTTGACGCCCAGGTCGGCCAGCACCTTGTGGCACATCTCGCGGATGATGGTCGCGCGCGGGTCGAAGTTCTTGTAGACGCGATGGCCGAAGCCCATCAGGCGGAAGCCCGAGTTCTTGTCCTTGGCGCGCTCGACGGCCTTGGAGACGTCCTCCGGCCGGCCGATCTCGGCCAGCATCTTCAGCACCGCCTCGTTGGCGCCGCCGTGGGCCGGGCCCCAGAGCGCGGCGACGCCGGCGGCGACGCAGGCATAGGGATTGGCGCCGGTGGAACCGACCAGGCGCACCGTCGAGGTCGACGCGTTCTGCTCGTGGTCGGCGTGCAGGATGAACAGCAGGTCGAGCGCCTTGGCGGCGACGGGCTTGAGCTGGAGCGGCTCGCTCGGCACCTCGAAC
>JAYRTA010000148.1:0-2672 GCA_041919875.1 Arenimonas sp. | reverse complement strand
TCGACGTACTCGAGGTTGTTGCGCGGGTAGCGCACCGGCCAGCCGATCGAGTAGCGATAGCAGGCGGCGGCGATGGTCGGGACCTTGGCCAGCAGGCGGATGGCCGCCATGCGGCGCTGCTCCGGGTCTTCCAGGTCGAGGTTGTCGTGGTAGAAGGCCGCCAGCGAGCCGATCATGCCGCACAGCATCGCCATCGGATGCGCATCGTGGCGGAAACCGCCCAGGAAGGCCTTGAAGGCCTCGTGCATCATCGTGTGGTGGGTGACTTCGTGCTCGAACTTGTCGAACTCGGCCGCGTTGGGCAGCTGGCCGTTCATCAGCAGGTAGCTGACTTCCAGGAAGTTCGAGTGCTTGGCGAGCTGCTCGATCGGGTAGCCGCGGTACAGCAGCACGCCCTCGTCGCCGTCGATGTAGGTCACCGCGCTGCGGCAGCTCGCGGTGGCCACGAAGCCCGGGTCGTACGTGAACAGCCCCGTCTCCTTCGGCAGCCGGGTGATGTCGACGCAGGGGGCGCCAAGGGTGCCGGAATGGACGGGAAGCTCGACGGACTTGCCGGCGGCGTTGAGCACGACGCTCTTGTTGTCGGACACGGGCGGTCTCCTGATCTGGGGCGGGCCCCGCGGCCGCGTCGGCACGGGGTTCGCTTCTGGCTCGGGAAGCGGGCGCCAGGCGGCGTCCACCATCCGCCGAAGTATCGCATAGGCTCCGCGGCCCCGTCAGGCGCGACGCTTCACACTTTCGTCCAGTGGACGGACGCAGGAAAAGCAGAAGGCCGCCCGGGGGCGGCCTTCGCTTCGCGACCGGGAAACCCGGCGACGGGATTACTTGGCGTAGCGCTTGCGGAAGCGGTCGACGCGGCCACCCGTGTCCATCACCTTCTGCTTGCCGGTGTAGAACGGATGCGAGGCGGAGGTGATGTCCACCTTGATGAGCGGGTACTCGTTGCCGTCGCTCCACTTCACCGTCTCCTTCGAGGAGAGGGTGGAGCGGGTGAGGAACGCGAAGTCGGAGGACAGGTCCTGGAAGACGACTTCTTTGTAGGTCGGGTGGATGTCGGCCTTCATGGCTGGAAACTCCGCCGGGTTTGTGTGGGAAAAGAGCGGCATTATAGGCCGGTGCAGGGGCCCGCCGCAAGCCGTCGGGTCGGCCGCGCTCAGGCGCCCAGGGCGCGCCGGATCCGGGCCTCGAAGGCCGCCTGGTCGTAGTCCAGCAGGATCCGGGCGTTGTCGGCCTGCCCGCTGCGGCGCAGCCAGTCCACCACCGTCGCTGCGCGGCTGAGACGGCCCTCGAGCTCCACCGCCAGCGGCCGTGCCTCGGCCCGCCGGATGCCGCCGGGGGCCAGCGCCATGGCCATGGCCAGGGCATCGGCGCTGTGCCAGTGGCTGCCCCGCTTGCCCTCGGACCAGGCCCGGGTGAAGCGGGAAATGCCGTCATAGAACCGGCCGCGGGCGTCGCCGCGGGCCAGCCAGGCCTCGAAGTCGCGGTGCGGGAAGCCGTGCCGAACCACCGCCTCCCAGTCCGCCAGGTCGAACGCGGGGAAAGCCCGGAACACCACGTCCGCCGCCTCCGGGTCGAAGGCGATGTTGAACTCGGCCGGCACCGAGGTATTGCCCTGCCCGGTCACCGCGCCGCCCATCACCACCAGGCGGTCGATGCGCGAAGGCAGGTCCGGGTCCAGGCGCAGGGCCAGGGCCAGGTTGGTCAGCGGGCCCAGGGTCACCAGCAGCAGCCGGCCGGCGTATTGCCGGGACAGGCGGATGATCGCCAGCGCCGCGTGCTCGTCCTCGGCGCGCCGGGCCGCCGGCGCGTAGCCGGTGTCGCCGAAGCCGTCCTGGCCGTGCACGTAGGCGGCGTCCGCCGCCGGATGCACCAGGGGCACCGGGCAGCCCGGGTACACCGGGACGTCGACGCCCGCGACCTCGCACAGCTTGAGCGCATTGGCCACCGTGTGGCGCAGGCCGACATTGCCCGCGGCGATGGTCAGGCCCACCACCTCGTGGCCGGGATCGTCGAAGGCCATCAGCAGGGCCAGCGCGTCGTCCACGCCGGGGTCGGTGTCGATCAGCAGGGGGATCTTGTCGGTCATGGGCCGGATTATGCCCGGCTTGGCTCAGGCGCCGGCGAACACGGCGGCGCCGCCCACCCAGCGCGCCACCAGGCGGTCGGCCAGGACCGGGTCCCGGGCCAGCAGTTCGTCGGCGGCCCGCTGCACCTCGGGCAGCAGGTGCGCGTCGCGCACCAGGTCGGCGACCCGGAAGCTGGCCAGGCCGGTCTGGCGCGTGCCCAGCAGCTCGCCCGGGCCGCGCAGTTCCAGGTCCTTTTCGGCGATCACGAAGCCATCGGTCGTGGCCCGCATCACCTCCAGGCGCTCGCGCGCCATCGCCGACAGCGGCGGCCGGTACATCAGCACGCAGCTCGAGGCCGCCGCCCCGCGCCCGACCCGCCCGCGCAGCTGATGCAGCTGGGCCAGGCCCAGGCGCTCGGCGTTCTCGATGATCATCAGGCTGGCGTTGGGCACGTCCACGCCGACCTCGATCACCGTGGTCGCCACCAGCAGGTGCAGGCGACCGGCCTTGAACTCGGCCATCACGGCCTGCTTTTCCGCCGGCTTCATCCGTCCGTGCAGCAGGCCCAGGCGCAGGCCCGGCAGGGCGGCGCCCAGCTGCTCGTAG
>JAYRTA010000147.1:4708-5512 GCA_041919875.1 Arenimonas sp. | reverse complement strand
GGCTGCTGGCACGAAGTTAGCCGGTGCTTATTCTTCCGGTACCGTCAGCCTACCGACGTATTAAGTCGGCAGATTTCTTCCCGGACAAAAGTGCTTTACAACCCGAAGGCCTTCTTCACACACGCGGCATGGCTGGATCAGGCTTGCGCCCATTGTCCAATATTCCCCACTGCTGCCTCCCGTAGGAGTCTGGACCGTGTCTCAGTTCCAGTGTGGCTGATCATCCTCTCAGACCAGCTACCGATCGTCGCCTTGGTGGGCTCTTACCCCGCCAACTAGCTAATCGGACATCGGCTCATCCAATCGCGCAAGGCCTTGCGGTCCCCTGCTTTCACCCTCAGGTCGTATGCGGTATTAGCGTAAGTTTCCCTACGTTATCCCCCACGACTGGGTAGATTCCGATGTATTCCTCACCCGTCCGCCGCTCGCCGCCAGGGTTGCCCCCGCGCTGCCGCTCGACTTGCATGTGTTAGGCCTGCCGCCAGCGTTCACTCTGAGCCAGGATCAAACTCTTCAGTTAAAGCTAAATGTTCAGCTTTCTGCAGAAGTCCTCACCCAGCTTTACGTCGCTTGCATAGCAAATTGACTAAAAGCTTGTTTGACAGACATCTGCAAGATTGGACTCGTCCACCTTGCAGGCGCCCGCACAAATTTCCTGCGCACACTGTCAAAGATCAGTCACTTGGAACGCCTTTCGCATCCCAGCCCTCACCGCGTTTCGCCCGAGGGAGCCGCACATAATACAGCACTTTCCGATTCCGTCAACACCCTCTGGGGCATCTTCCGGGGCCCCCGCCGGGCCAT
>JAYRTA010000147.1:0-4698 GCA_041919875.1 Arenimonas sp. | reverse complement strand
TCTTCTTCCCCCGAGGGGCCGGCCAGGCCGGTTCCCGAAGGGCCGCGCAGGATAGCGGCGAGTCCCCGGCTTGGGAAGCCCCCGCGGCGCCTTGACAGGTCTTCGCGGCTTCCGGGAACGTCCGGCCACCCCTCCCGGAGCCGCCCATGCCGCGCCTGCCCCTCGCCCTGCTCGTCCTGTTCCTCCTCGCCGGCTGCGCCTCCGCCGGGCACTGGGTGGAGCTGCGGGGCGAGCGCTTCGTGGTCGAACTCGCCGACGACCATGCCGAGCGCTCCCGCGGCCTCATGCACCGCGACCGCCTGGCCGACGGCACCGGCATGCTGTTCGTGCACGAGCGCGAAGAGCCGCTGGCCTACTGGATGAAGAACACGCGCATCCCGCTCGACATCCTCTACTTCGACGCCGGCCGCCGATTGGTATCGGTCAGTCGCGCCGCGCCCTGTTCGCTGGGCGATCGGTGCCCGCCCTACCCCAGCGCCGGCCCGGCCATGTACGTGCTCGAGCTCAACGCGGGCACGGCGCGGCGCCTGGGCGTGCAGGCCGGCGACGAACTGGTGTTCTCGACGGGCATCCCGGCGCGCGGCGCGCCTTGATTCGCGGCACGCGCGGGTCCACATTGCACGCATGCACACCTCGCACCCGCTTCCAGAGTGGAACGCGCTGGCCCGGCTCGGCGACGACGACCTGCCGCTGCTCGGCACCGCCCTGCTGATCGCCAGCGACGAGTATCCCGACCTGGACGTGGGCGACTACGCCGCCCGTTTCGACGCCTGGGTCGAGGCCTTGCGACCCGGCTTCGAGCGCGGCACCGACCTGCCTTCGCGCCTCACGGCGATCAACCGCTACCTGTTCGACGAGGTCGGCTTCGCCGGCAACGACCACGACTACGACGATCCGCGCAACAGCTACCTCAACCAGGTGCTGGACCGGAAGCTCGGCATCCCGATCTCGCTGGCCGTGGTGCAGATGGAGGTCACGCGGCGGCTGGGCATGCCGCTCGACGGCGTGTCGTTCCCGGGCCATTTCCTGGTCCGGCTGCCGGTCGACGATGGCATCCTGGTGCTCGATCCCTTCAACAAGGGCAGACCGGTGAGCGCGGAGGAATTGCGCGAGCGCGCCTCGCCGCACCTGGGCGGCCAGGCTCCCGACGACCAGCAGCTGCTGCAGATCCTCGCGCCGGCCAGCCACCGGGCGATCCTCATGCGCATGCTGCGCAACCTCAAGGGCCTCTACCAGCAGACGGGTGATTGGGAGCGGGTCGCGCGCAGCGCCGACCGCCTGCTCAAGCTGTCGCCCAACGGCCCCGACGCCCTGCGCGACCGCGGCCTGGCCTATCGCGAACTGGGTTACGCGAAGGGCGCGCGCGACGATCTCGCGCGCTACCTGCAGCTCGCGCCCGAGGCCGAAGACGTCGAGTCGGTCCGCCTCGCCCTGATCGAACTGGGCAGCTCGCCCTCGCGCCTGAACTGAGGCCCGGCCTCAGGCCGGCATCATCTCGAAGTCGGCCTTGGTCACGCCGCAGTCGGGGCAGATCCAGGTGTCGGGAATGTCTTCCCAGCGCGTGCCCGGGGCGATGCCCTCCTCGGGCAGGCCGTCCGCCTCGCTGTAGATGAAGCCGCAGACGACGCACATCCAGGTGCGGTAGGCGGTGGCGGTGGCGTGGCTCATTGCGGTCTCGACAGGCAGGGACGGCTATCATTCTGGCATTCCCCGCGCCGTCCCGACATGAATCCCGCCTCGTGGCCGCGCCGCGGCCTCTACCTGCTCACCCCCGACGAGCCCGACACCGGCCACCTGCTGGCGCGCCTCGGGCCGGTGCTGGCCACCGGCCCCGCCCTGGTGCAGTACCGCAACAAGGCGGCGGATCCGGCCCTGCGCGCGCGCCAGGCCCGCGCCCTGCTCGCGGCCTGCCGGGCCGCCGGCGTGCCCCTGCTGGTGAACGATGACTGGCGCCTGGCCGCCGAGATCGGCGCCGACGGCGCGCACCTGGGTCAAGACGACGGCGACCTGGCCCTGGCCCGGGCCATCCTGGGCCCCACCGCCATCCTGGGCGCGTCCTGTTATGCAGACCTCGAACGCGGCCGCGTCGCCGCCGAGGCCGGCGCCAGCTACCTCGCCTTTGGCGCCTTCTTCCCCTCGGCCACGAAGCCCGGCGCGCGCCGCGCGCACCCGTCGCTGCTGCGCGAGGCCGCGCGGTTCGGCCTGCCCCGGGTGGCGATCGGCGGCCTGAGCCCGGACAATGCCGCGCCCCTCGTCGCCGCGGGCGCCGACTTGCTGGCCGTGGTCGGCGCCGTCTTCGACGCGCCCGACCCGGCGGCCGCCGCCCTCGCCTTCCAGACCCTGTTCGCACCGGACCCGCACGAGTAACCCACGCATGGACACCTCCCGCAGCCACGACCTCTTCACCCGGGCCCAGGGCCTGATGCCCGGCGGCGTGAACTCGCCCGTGCGCGCCTTCAAATCGGTGGGCGGCGAACCCTTCTTCGCGGCCCGCGCCGAAGGCGCCTACCTGATCGACGTGGACGGCAACCGTTACGTCGACTACATCGGCAGCTGGGGCCCGATGATCGCGGGGCACGCGCACCCGGCCGTGCTCGACGCGGTGGCGAAGGTGATGCGCGACGGCCTGAGCTTCGGCGTGCCCAACGCCCTGGAGGTCGAGATGGCGGAAACCGTGCGCCGCCTGGTCCCGTCCATGGAAATGATGCGCATGGTGAATTCGGGCACCGAGGCCACGCTGTCGGCCATCCGTCTCGCCCGCGGCGCCACCGGCCGCACGCGCATCGTCAAGTTCGAGGGCTGCTACCACGGCCACGGCGACAGCTTCCTGGTGAAGGCCGGCTCGGGCGCGCTCACCTTCGGCGTGCCCGATTCGCCGGGCGTACCCAAGGCCCTCGCGGACCTCACGCTCACCCTGCCCTACAACGACTTCGACGCCGCCACGGCGCTGTTCGACCAGCACGGCGACGACATCGCCGGCGTCATCGTCGAGCCCATCGTCGGCAACGCCAACTGCATCCTGCCGCGCGAGGGTTACCTGCAGCACCTGCGCGCGCTGTGCACGAAGCACGGCAGCGTGCTGATCTTCGACGAGGTGATGACCGGCTTCCGCGTCGCACTCGGCGGCGCCCAGGCGCGCTACGGCGTCACGCCCGACCTGAGCACCTTCGGCAAGATCATCGGCGGCGGCATGCCGGTGGGCGCCTACGGCGGAAAGGCCGGGCTGATGCGCCAGGTCGCGCCCAGCGGGCCGATCTACCAGGCCGGCACGCTCAGCGGCAATCCCGTAGCGATGGCCGCGGGCCTGGCGACGCTGCAGCTGATCCAGGCCCCCGGCTTCCACGAGGCGCTCGAGGCACGCACGCACCAGCTCTGCGACGGCCTCGAAGCCGCGGCGGCGGCGGCCGGGGTCGCGGTCACCACCACGCGCAGTTGCGCCATGTTCGGGCTTTACTTCAACCACGAGCCGGTGGAGACCTTCGCCCAGGCCATGGCCAGCGATGCCGCCGCCTTCCGGCGCTTCTTCCACGGCCTGCTCAAGCGCGGCGTGTACTTCGCGCCGTCGGCCTTCGAGGCGGGCTTCCTCTCCAGCGCCCACGGCGATGCCGAGATCGCGCAGACGCTGGAGGCGGCGCGCGGCGCCTTCGGCGAGGTCGCCGCCGGATGAACCGGCCGGCGCTGGTGCTGTTCGACCTCGACGACGTGCTGGCCGGCTACGACCACGCCGCGCGGATCGCGCACCTGGCAGGCGCCACCGGCACGCCGCCCGAGCGCGTGCACGATGCCCTGTACACCTCCGGCTTCGAACGCGACGCCGATCGCGGGCTGTTCGATGGCCCGCGGACGCTGGTGGAGTTCTCGCGCCGCCTGGGCGCCGAAGTCACGCTGGCGCACTGGATCGCCGCCCGCCGCGCGGCGATGCAGCCGCGGCCCGAGGTCCTGGCGATCGCCGGCGCGATCGCCCGCGATGCGCAGGTCGCCATCCTGACCAACAACGGCCTGCTGCTGCGCGACCACCTGCACGCGATGCACCCGCCGCTGTTCCCGCTGTTCGCCGGCCGCGTCTTCTGCTCGGCGCAGTTCCGGCTGTCCAAGCCGGACCCGGCGATCTACCGCGCCTGCCTGGACGACCTGGGCATCGCGCCGGCCGATGCCCTGTTCATCGACGACAAGGCCGAAAACGCCAAGGGCGCACGCAAGGCCGGGCTCCGCGCCCATCATTTCACCGGCGCCGAGGGCCTGCGGGCCGCCCTGCGCGACCACGGATTCGAGGAGCCAAGCGCATGAACCGCATCGAGACGATCGCCGTGCACGCCGGCGGCGAGCCGGACGCCGAGACCGGCGCCGTCGCGCCGCCGATCCACCTGACCACCACCTTCCAGCACGGCCCGGCCGCGGAACGCCGCGCCGGCTTCGAGTACCAGCGCGAGGCCAATCCGACCCAGGCCCGCCTGGAGACCGCGCTGGCCGCGCTCGAAGGCGGCGAGGCGGCGCTGGCCTACGCGTCCGGCATGGCCGCGATGTACGGCCTGCTCGAATCGCTGCCGGCGGGTTCGCACTTCCTCTATCCGCGCGACTGCTACACCGGGCTCCGCGCGCTGGCGAACGAGTTCCTGCCCGGGCGCGGCATCAGTGCCGACGCCGTGGACATGGGCGACCTGGCCGCCGTGCGCGCCGCGCTGAAGCCCGCGACCAAAC
>JAYRTA010000146.1:0-5516 GCA_041919875.1 Arenimonas sp. | reverse complement strand
TGGGGCGGTCCCCCGACCTGCCGGCGTGCGTCGCCGCGCCGCGGGCGGCGACGGCCTGAACCGGCCTCAGTCGGCCGGCACCACGCGCAGATCGCCGGTGATCGCGGGCGCGTCGGCGGGACGGAACATGCCGTCGCCGGTGTACTCGAACTCGGCCACCCAGGCCTCGCCGTCGCGGCGCAGGCGCAGGCTGCCGGCGCCACTGGGCAGCAGGCGCCGGCCCGTTTCCGGATCGGTCTCGACCGCCAGCAGCAGCTGGCCACGGCCGGGGATGTTGAGGTTCTCCGGGGCATTGTGCCGGCCCAGCAGGTACTCGCCGCTGGGGTCGGTGCCGGCCTGCACGTACAGGTCCGCCTTGGCGTAGAGCGAATTCTCGGGGTTGTAGGTTTCCAGGGTCAGCTGCTGCACGTCCGCGACGTCGACGATGGCATTGCGCCACACGTGGCCTTCGCTGCTGCGAAAGGCGTATTCGGTGCCATCGACGACGAAGCGGGCGCCGTGCGGGCCGGTGGCGGCCGGGGACTCGCCGGCCGTTCCGTCGCCGTCGCCGTCGCCGGCGGAGGCCGCGGGCGCGGCGGCGGCATCCCCGGCGGCCGCGGCGCGGTCGGCAGGTGCATCGGCGGCCGGGCCGGAACAGGCGGCCAGCAGCGACAGGGTGACGAGGCAGGACGGCAAGGCGAGGCGCATGGCGGTTCTCCGGTGGTCTGGCCCCGGGTTACGCGGCCCGGCCCCCGGTTCCGGACATCGCCGGCGCGCCCTCACTGCCGGCCGAACAGTCGCGCCCGCAGCGCGGCCATCGGGAACAGCGGGCCCGGGTCCACTTTGCGGCCGGGTGCGATGTCGTCGTGGCCCAGCACCTCGCCGAAGCCGAAGGCCGCATGCAGGGCCACCGCCAGCGCCAGCACCGCGTCCACCTGGGCGGCGGTGTACTCGTGCCAGCCGGCAGGCGCCGCCTCCGCGCGGTGCGTGGCTTCGGTGACCTCGGCGTCCGGGATCACGCGCTCGGCCCAGTTCACCCAGCCGCGGGCGGTGCGCCGCAGCTTGCCGGCATTGACCAGCTCGACGCCGATCGAGTGCGCGTTGAGCGACTTCGTGCCCTGCCATTCGCTCACGCCCGCGTGCCAGGCGCGCCGGTCGAGGCCGACCATCTGCACGATGCTGCCGTCGCGCGCGATCACGAAGTGCGCCGAGGCCTTGGCCGCCGGGTTCATGAACCACGACACCGCGCCGTCGAGCGTGGTGCCGGCGGTGTAGTGGATCACCAGGTAGCGGCGGCTGTTGCCGGCCGACTTGTTCGGGCTGGGCATCTGCCGCACCGGCTGGCCATCGGGGCCGTGCAGGAGCGCGCCCTTGACGGCGTAGCCGGGCGTGCGCGCGAGGGCATCCGGGCCCGGCAGGCGCGCGGCCTCGCTGCGGGGAGGCGCGGCCGCGCGACGGCGCGGCGTGGACGGGCGCTTGCGGGGCGTGCTGGCCATGGCCGGACTCCTGGGACGCGGGATCGCGCTCCGGGGCCAACGCCGCGGCCGGGCCCGATCGGCCGGCCGCGCGCGGCTTGGTCCTGCGCCGATGTCGGCGTCACCGGCCGTGAGCGGGCGGGCCGACTCAGGGCAGGAAGCGCAGGCGGATGTCGTCGCCGGCGAGGCGGCCACGCCAGTCGCTGCCGTCTACGCGCAGCTCATACAGGCCGTAGGGCGTCGCCAGGGCGGCGCGCGACAGCCCGCCATCGGCCTGCAGCGCCATCAGCTCCAGCGTCCGGCCCGGCCAGGCGCGCGCGGCGGCGAAGCGCCCGGCCCAGGCCGCGTCCGGCACCAGCACGCCGACGCAACGCCCGTGTTCGATCCGGAAGCTGGCCTGGCCGCGCAGGGTGTCGTTGGCGAGCGTCCCCTCGTAGCGCACCGCCGACCGCGGGCAGGCCGCGGCGGACACGCCCGGCGGCGACGCCCGGAAGGGCGCAGCCAGCACCATCGCCGTGGTTTCGATCGAGGACACCCAGATCGCGTTCGACATCAGCGCCACCGCCTGCTTCGCCTCGGGCCACAGCACCAGCACCGAGCGGCCGCCCTGGATGACGCCGGCGTGGTGGGCGATCGCTTCGCCGTCCGGATCCTCGCCGATGCGCCAGCCCAGGCCGACCTGGAAGTCGCGTTCGCCCACCGCGCTGCCGTCGGCCAGGCGCAGGGGCTGGCGCATCGCCCGCCAGGTGTCCGGCCGCACGATGTCGCCGGCCATCAGGCGCGCGCCGAACCTCGCCACCGCTTCGGCCGTGCCGGCCAGTCCGCCACCGGGCCAGGTGTAGCTGATGTCGGTGGCGGGCAGGCGGACCGGGTCCGGCCCGTCGATCGAGTACAGGCGGGAAACGCCCTCGCCTTCCCCGCCCGTGTCGGCCTGGATGCGCAGGCCCGCGGTGGCCTCGGCGGCGACCAGGGCGGGGAATGGTTGGCCGGTCGCCGATTCCATCACCGCCCCGGCCAGCGTGTAGCCCCAGGACGAATAGGCGTAGCGATCGCCCGGCCGCGACTGCAGCGGACGGGCCGCGAACCAGTTGACGGCGTCGCGCCCGCTGGCGAAGTGCCGCTGCCCCAGGGCCTGGTCGGCATCGGTGTAGTGCGCCAGGCCGGAGGTGTGCGCGAACAGCTGCCGCAGCGACATCGGCGCCCAGCCATTGCGCAGCCAGTCCAGGCGCTGCTGCACCGGAGCATCCAGGTCGAGGCGGCCCTGTTCGGCGAGCCGGGCGGCGGCCGTGGACGCGATCACTTTCGAGACGCTGGCCAGGCGGAACACCGTGTCGTGGCGTACCGGCGCACGCGCCTCGAGGTCGCGCCAACCACTGCAGCCGATCCAGGCCGGCTGGCCATCCACCGTGACGGCGGCGCCCAGGCCCGGTACGCCGTTGACGCGGCGCAGGGCGTCGAGCAGGGCGTCGGCGGTGGCGCGCGCGTCGGCCAGGGCCGCGGCGTCGACGGACTGGCGCGGTGGCTCGGTCTCGTGCGCGGGCAGGCAGGCGGCGTGCGCGGCCGGAGCGCTCGCCAGCAGCAGGGCGGCGAAACGCGGCGTCCAGGATCGGGTCGTGTGCATGGGTGTCCTCCGGTGGGGACACCGACTTTATGGGCACGGATCCGGCGATGGCGGGCCGGCCATGCTGCCGTCGCCCGAGCCGTGCACGGCGTGCGCCGGGCCGGTGCGACGCGGCCTCAGGGCGTCGGCGGCAGGCCCGCCAGGCGCGCGAGCAGCGCATCGATGTAGGTGCGGCTTGCCCGCACCGGGCTGCCGTCGCGCAGGCGCAGGAGGGCGTCGCGGTTGCTCAGCGCTTGCAGTTCGGCGACCTGGTCCACGCGCACGATCGCCGATCGGTGCACGCGCACGAAGCGCGAAGGATCGAGCCGGCCGGCCAGGTCCGCCAGCGGCTCGCGCAGGAGGTAGCTGCGGCCGCCCGCGTGCAGCCGGGCGTAGTCGCCATCGGCCTCGATCCACTCGATCGCGTTCGCCGGCACGAACAGGGTGCGCCGGCCCAGCTTCACCGCGAATCGCGCCACGAATTCGGGCGTGGCCAGCATGGCGGCCTGGCTGCGCAGCGCGAGCCGCTCGCGCACGCGCGCCAGGGCTTCGTCGAATCGCTCCGGATCCAGCGGCTTGAGCAGGTAGTCCACCGCGCCCAGCGCGAACGCGCGCACCGCGAAGGCCTCGTGGGCGGTGAGCAGGACCGCCAGCGGGCGCTGCGCCGGCGGCAGCGAGGCCAGCAGGTCCAGGCCGCTCTCGCCCGGCATCTGCACGTCGAGCAGCAGCAGGTCCGCCGGCGCCTGGGCCAGGCCGGCGCGCGCGGCAAGGGCATCGGCGTACTCGCCCACGCACTCGACATCGGGATGGCGGGCACACTGCGCGCTCGCCCCCTGGCGCGCCAGCGGCTCGTCGTCCACCAGTGCCACCCGCAGCCGCGCCGCACTCATGGTGCGGTCCCGGCCGGCCGGCGCAGCGGCCAGCGCAGGCGCGCCTGCCAGTGCGTGTCGCCGTCGGGCCCGGCCTCCAGCGCCTGTTCGCCGGGATACAGCTGGGCCAGCCGCGCGGCCAGGTTGGCCAGGCCGATGCCCTGGCCGGCCGGCGCGGCCACGGCCGGCCGCTCGTTGCGCACGCAGGCCTGCAATTGGCCGCCGTCGGCGCGCAGGTCGATCTCCAGCCGGCCCGGGCCGGGCCGGGCGGCGATGCCGTGGCGTATCGCGTTCTCCACCAGCGGCTGCAGCACCAGCCAGGGCACGCGGGCGTCGAGCAGTCCGGGGCCGACGTGCCACTGCACGCGCAGCCGGTCGCCCAGCCTCGCCTTCTCGATGTCCAGGTAGGCCTCGGTGAACGCCAGTTCGTCGGCGAGGCTGACTTCGTGTCCGTCGCGCGGCGCCAGGGTCGCACGCAGGAAGTCCCCCAGTCGTGCCAGCATCGCCTGCGCCCGCGCCGCCTCGCCCGCGGCGACCAGGCCCGAGACCGCGTTGAGCGTGTTGAACAGGAAATGCGGCTGCAGCTGCAATTGCAGGGCGCGCAGCCCGGCCTCGCGCGCCAGTGACTGCGCTGCCTGGAGTCGTTCGCGCGCACGGCGCAGGGCCCAGGCATAGGTGATCACCGCATGCAGGGCCGCGTAAGCCACCAGGCCCAGCCAGGGCGCTTCCAGGCCACGCCAGAACTGGCCGGTCTCCAGGCCCGAGAGCGGTGCGCCCGCCGCCAGGGCCAGGCCGGCCAGCGTGGCCACGCGCGCCGAGAGCGCCATCAGCAGGGTCGCCAGCAGCAGCGCCGGCACCAGGACGCGCGGGCGCAGGCCACGGCGCCACAGGTTTCGCTGCAGCGCCGTGAGCGGCAGCAACCACACGAGGAAGGTGCTCAGGTACAGCGTGCGCGCGATCGTGGCTGGCCCGTAACCCAGCAGCGGCAGCGCCAGCAGGCCCAGGCCCAGCGCCAGCGGCAGGCCCGCGAGCACCGGCAGCCAGAACGGCGGCAGGTCGTGGCGGACGTCGGCGGCGGCGGGATCGAAGGACGCGGGCATGCGGCGCCTATGCTGCCATTCGCCGGTGCGCCCCGGCGGCCGCTGCGCTGAAGCGGTGGCCGGCTGCGGTAGCCCGGGGGCGCGAATGCCCGGAAATCGCCAGAAATGCACGGCACGCTCACGGTCTGCCATCGCCAGGAGCCCCGCCATGCCTTCGATCTCGACCCGCCGCCAACTGCTGGCCGCCGCGCTCGCCCTGCCCACGATCGGCCTGCCGTCCTGGCTTCACGCCGCCGCCGCGGCGCCCTCGCCCGAGCAGGCGCTGGCCGCGCTGGAGGCGCGCCACGGCGGCCGCGTCGGCGTGCTGGTGCACGACCTGGCCAGCGGCCGCCGCCTCGGCCGGCGCAGCGGCGAGCGCTTCCGGCTGTGCAGCACCTTCAAGTGGCTGCTCGCCGCGCAGGTGCTGGCGGCGGTGGACGCAGGCCGCGAGTCGCTCGATCGCCGCCTGGCCTGGACGCAGGACGCGCTGATCGCATGGTCGCCGGTGACGGAA
>JAYRTA010000145.1:0-5529 GCA_041919875.1 Arenimonas sp. | reverse complement strand
CACCAGGTCGCCCTCGCGCACGCAGCTGCGCAGGCGCCGGGCGAACTCGCGCAACACCTCGTCGCCGGCGGCGTGGCCGAGGGTATCGTTGACGGCCTTGAACCGGTCCAGGTCCAGGTACAGCAGGGCCACCGGCGCGCCCGCCCGGCGCGCGCGGGCCAGCGCCGGCGGCAGGCGCTCGTCGAAGGCCATGCGGTTGCACAGCCCGGTGAGGCCGTCGTGGCGCGCCAGGCGCTCCATCGCGCGCTCGGCTTCCTTGATGCGCGTGATGTCGAAGATGAAGGCATAAAAGCCGCGGACCTGGCCGTCGGCGCCGAGCTCCGGGACGAAATTGGCCTGGTGGTCGCCCTGCCGCCCGCCCAGGTCGGCGTCGCCCTCGAAGCGCACCGGTTCGCCCGCCAGCGCGCGCGCGGCCTGCGGGGCGATCACCGCGTAGTGGACGCCGCAGGCTTCCCGCAGGTGCCGGCCGACCAGCGGCTCGCCCCCACCCAGCAGGCGGTCGGCGTGGCTGTTGGAGAAGGTGACGTGCTCGGTGGAATCGACATGCAGCAGCACCGCCGGGATGTTCTCCGAGACCGCGTGCAGCCGCGCGCGCGCCGAGGCCAGCGCGTGCTCGGTCTGGATGCGCGCCGATACGTCGCGGCCCGAATAGACGATCTCCACCTGGCCGCCCTCGCCCGCCACGCGCCGGCCCAGGGCCTCGAGCCAGACCAGGTGGCCGCGCTTGTGCCGGATCCGGTAGGTCACGGTGATCGGCCCGCCCCCGACCAGGATCCGGTCGATGGCCTCGCGCACGACGGGCACGTCGTCCGGGTGCATCAGGTCCCAGCGCGGCCCGATGAATTCCTCCGGCGAATAGCCCAGCAGGTCGGTGACCGAGGGCGAGACGTAGACGCGGGCGCCATCGGGGCGCATACGCACGACCAGGTCGCTGGCATTCTCGGCCAGCGTCCGGTACTGCAGTTCGCGCGCCGCCAGCGTCGCCATCACCGCCTGCAGCCGCCGGTTGCTCCGCCGCTGCAGCAGGTAGAAGGCCGCCAGCACGCCCAGCACCGCCAGGCCCATCAACAGCAGCACCTGGTTGAGCCGGTTGGCGCGGGCCAGCGAGGTTTCGCGCTCCTGCGCCAGGTCGCCCTCCATCTTCAGGCGGGCCACCTCGCCCTCGCGGGCGGCGTAGGCCAGGCGGGCGTCGAAATCATCGGCGGCCTGGGCCCGCTCGAGCTGCTCGAGCTGGGCATCGAGCACCAGGATGCGCTGGAAATGTTCGGGCAGCGAAGGATGGTTGCGGTCGTGGCGCAGCAGGATGCCGATCAGTTCGCGCAGCACGCGCAATTCGTCGGCCGACAGCTCCAGGCGCCGGAACGAGGCCAGCGCGGCCTCCATCGCCCGCTCCGCCTCGACCGGCTGCCCGGCATCAGCCGCCGCCAGCCCCAGCACTTCGTGGCCCAGGCCGGACAGCTGGGAATTTCGCAGGCGCCCGGCCAGTTCCAGCACGCGTTGGCCATGCTCGCGCTGGGCCGGGATGTCGCCGGCCACGCGGGCGATGCGCGCCGACTCCAGGTAGAGCTCGGCCTGCAGCTTGGGGTCGTCCAGCCGCTCGGCCAGCCGGCGGGCTTCGACCAGGGCCGCGGCCGCGGCGTCCAGCTGGCCCAGGAAGGCCAGCGACCGCGCCTTGTTGCGGAACAGCCGGGCGTGGATCACCAGGCCTTCCTCCGGCCCGAGCAGGGCCAGGCCGCGGTCGGCGTACTCGGCCGCCAGCTGGTGTTTGCCCAGGGAATTGCTCATGGACGAATACGCGAGGTAGACGTCGGCCAGCAGCTCGGGCTGGGGCGCGTCGCGCAGCAGCAGCTCGGCGTCGCCGAACAGGCGTTCGCCCCGGGTGAAGTCCTGCATCGCGGCGCGGGCGCGGCCTTCGTTGATCAGCCCGCGCACCTGCAGGTGCACGGCGCCGGCGGTGCGGGCCGCCTGCTGGGCGGCCGCGCCGGCCTCGCGCTGGCACTCCCAGTCGGCCAGGACGCGGCAGGCATTGGCCCTGGCCAGCTGCAGCAGGGCCACGCGGTGGGCGTCGTCGGCGAGCTGGGCATCACGCAGGGCCGGGGCGACTTCCCGCAGCACGGCTTCGGGTTCGAGCAGGCCGCGCAGTTCCAGGGGGTCGCGCTCGATCGGCGCCGCCACCGGCGTCGCGGCCGTCGGCGGCGCAGGGGTCGCGGGCGCCGCGGCGGCAGGAACGGCCGCCAGGACCAGGCACAGGAGCCAGGCCCGGTTCATGCCGCTGCGTCCGCGATGCTGCATCCAAACTCCCGTGTCCCGGGCCCAGCGTAGTCGTCGCGGGCGGGCGGCTCAACTGCGGGACTGGCCCCCGGGGCGGCGATGCCTGAACCGCCTGCCGCGATTAGAGCATGGCCCCGAGCCCAAGCTGCGATGCTGGCCGCCGTGAACCGCCGTCCCGCCAAGTCCGCCCGCCCCTCGCGGCGCCCCGAGCGCACCGAGTTGCTGCACCTGCCCGACGGCCGTGAACTGTGGCTGCGCCCGGTCCAGCCCGCCGACGCCGGCCCGATCGCCGGCGCCTTCGAGCTGCTCGACGAGGACGAGGTCCGGCGCCGCTACCTGCATCCGGTCAAGGCCCTGTCCGAGGATTACCTGCAGCAGCTGGTGCGGCCCGTGCCCGGCGACGCCTTCGCGGTGGTCGCCGCCGAACCGCTGCCGCCGGGCGAGGCGCTCGTGGGCGCGGTCGCCCGGCTCACCCGCGACCCGGGCCGCGACAGCGCCGAATTCGCTGTGCTGGTCTCGCATTTCATCGCCGGCCAGGGCGTGGGCAAGGCGCTGATGCGGCGCCTGGTGGAATGGGCCGAGGCCCACGGCATCCGCCGCCTCTGGGGCGACGTGCTCGACGACAACGAGCCGATGATCGCCCTGGTGCAGGCCCTCGGCTTCAGCCGGGAATTCGCCGCCGGCTCGCCCGGCCTGCTGCGCGTCACGCTGGACCTGCCGCCGCGCTGAGCCGTCGGCCACGGCGGCTGCGTTAAACTCCGCGGCCCCATGGATACCCCCACCCTTCCCTCCGCGCCGCGTCCGAAGGCGGGCCAGCTGCGCGCCGCCTGGCGGGCACCCTCCGGCGCCAGTGCCGCCGCCCTCGGCATCGCCGGCCTGGCGGCCGCGCACGATGGCCTGGTGCTGGCGATCGCGCGCGACAGCCACGCCGCGCAATCGCTCGAACACGACCTGCGCCTGTTCGCCGGCCCCGACCTGCCGGTGCTGCACTTCGCCGATTGGGAAACCCTGCCCTACGACCTGTTCAGCCCGCACCCGGACATCGTCTCCCAGCGCGTCTCGGCCCTGCACGGCCTGCCGCGCCAGCGTCGCGGCGTGCTGGTGGTGCCGGTGGCCTCGCTGATGCAGCGGCTGTCGCCGCCCGATTGGATCGCCGGCAATACGCTGGACGTGCGCAAGGGCCAGACCCTGGACCTGGACACGGAGAAGCGCCGCCTCGAATCGGCCGGCTACCGCAACGTGCCGCAGGTGCTCGACCCGGGCGACTTCGCGGTGCGCGGCGCCCTGCTCGACCTGTACCCGATGGGCGCCGACCGGCCCTACCGCATCGAGCTGTTCGACGACGAGATCGAATCCCTGCGCAGCTTCGACCCCGAGACCCAGCGCTCGGACCACCCGGTGGACGCGATCCGCCTGCTTCCTGCGCGCGAGTTCCCGATGGACGAGGCCGGCATGCGCCGCGCCCGCGAGGCCCTGGCCGATCGCTTCGATTTCGACCCGCGCCGCTGCCCGCTCTACCAGGACCTCAAGGCCGGCACCGCGCCGGCCGGCGCCGAGTACTACCTGCCGCTGTTCTTCGAACGCACCGCGTCGCTGTTCGAGCACCTCGCGCCGGGCGCGCTGGTCGTGCAGGCGGACGGCGTGATGGAGGCCGCCGAGGCGTTCTGGCAGCAGACCCTGGACCGCTGGGAGCAGCGCCGGCACGACCTCGAGCGCCCGGTCCTGGCCCCGGCCGATCTGTACCTGCCGCCGGAGGAACTGCGGGCTGCGCTCAATCGCCTGCCGCGCACCGAGATCGTGCCGCCCGGGCATCCGGCCTACGAGAAGGCCCGCGCCCTGCCCGAGCAGGCGCCGCCCGACCTGCCCTGGTCGCGCAAGGGCGAGGACGCCGGCACCGCGCTCCGGCACTTCCAGCTCAACTGGCCCGGGCGCGTGCTGCTGGTGGCCGATTCGGCCGGCCGGCGCGAGGCCTTGCTGGAACTGCTGGCGGCGGCCGAGCTGCGGCCGCGGGTCGTGGCGGGCTGGCAGGCCTTCGTCGCCGGCGACGACCGGTTCGCGATCACCGTGGCCGGCCTCGAGGACGGCTTCGTGCTGTCCGAGCCGCGCCTGGCGGTGCTCACCGAGCGCCAGTTGTTCCCCGAGCGCGCCGAGCAGTCGCGCCGGCGCCGCAAGGCCGTGCGCGACCCCGACGCCGTGCTGCGCGACCTGGGCGAACTCACGCCCGGCGCGCCGATCGTGCACGAGGATCATGGCGTGGGCCGCTACCAGGGCCTGGTGACGCTCGACGCCGGCGGCGTGCGCGCCGAGTTCCTGCAGATCGAATACGCCAAGGGCGACAAACTCTATGTGCCGGTCTCGCAGCTTCAGCTGGTGAGCCGCTACGCCGGCGCGTCGCCCGAACACGCCCCGCTGCACTCGCTCGGCGGCGAGGCCTGGGACAAGGCCAAGAAGCGCGCGGCCGAGAAGGTCCGCGACGTCGCCGCCGAACTGCTGGAGATCCAGGCCCGCCGCCAGGCGCGCCAGGGCCTGGCGCTGCCGCTCGACCGGGCCCTGTACGAGCCCTTCGCCGCCAGCTTCCCCTTCGAGGAAACACCCGACCAGCTGGCCGCGATCGAAGCCGTGATCGCCGACCTGGGCCGGCCCACGCCGATGGACCGGGTGGTCTGCGGCGACGTCGGCTTCGGCAAGACCGAGGTCGCGGTGCGCGCGGCCTTCGTCGCCGCGACGGCCGGCAAGCAGGTGGCCCTGCTGGTGCCCACCACCCTGCTGGCCGAACAGCACTACCGCAATTTCCGCGACCGGTACGCCGACTGGCCGATCCGGGTCGAGGTGCTCAGCCGCTTCAAGTCGGCCAAGGAAGTGAAGGCCGCCCTGGCGCAGCTCGAGGCCGGGCAGATCGACGTGATCGTCGGCACCCACCGCCTGCTGCAGCCGGACGTGAAGTTCAAGGACCTGGGCCTGGTGATCGTGGACGAGGAACAGCGCTTCGGCGTGCGCCAGAAGGAAGCGCTCAAGGCCCTGCGCGCCGAGGTGCACCTGCTCACGCTCACCGCCACGCCGATCCCGCGCACGCTCAACATGGCCATGAGCGGATTGCGCGAACTGTCCATCATCGCCACCCCGCCCGCGCACCGGCTGGCCGTGCAGACCGTGGTGACGCCCTGGGACCCGGGCCTGCTGCGCGAGGCCTTCCAGCGCGAGCTGGCGCGCGGCGGCCAGGTCTATTTCCTGCACAACGAGGTCGACACCATCGAGAAG
>JAYRTA010000144.1:0-5568 GCA_041919875.1 Arenimonas sp. | reverse complement strand
CTGATGGGCTGGGGCCGGGAGCTGGAACTGCACACGACCGGCATGGTGCTGGGCGGCGTCGTGGTGCTGCTGCTGGCGCTGGTGGCGCTGCGGATCTTCTCGGTGGTCCTGGCCCTGCTGGGCTACCACGGCTTCACGCTCACCGAAACCGGGCGGCGGCTCAGCGGCCAGCGCGGCCTGCTCACGCGCATCCGCGCCAACATGCCGCGCCGGCGCATCCAGGCCTGGAGCCTGCGCGAAAGCCTCACGCACCGCTGGCTGGGCCGGCGCACGCTGGCGGTGGACACGGCCTCGGTGCAGACGTCGAACGACCAGCGTTCGCTGCGCGAACTGGCGCCGGTGGCCACGCCCGCGGTCGCCGACGAACTCGTGCGGCACCTGCTGCCCGGCCACGCCTGGCCCCCGGGCGCCTGGCAGCCCCTGCACCCGCGCGCCTGGCGCCGGCAGTTCCTGCTGCCGGCCCTGTTCGCGCTGGCGCTGGCGGCCGTCCTGACCTGGCACCAGGGGCCGTGGGGACTGGCGGCGCTGGCCCTGCTGCCGCTATTCCTCGTGCGCGCGAAAGTGTGGGCGCGCCACGCGGGCTGGAGCGAGGACGGCGGCCTGGTGGCCGTGCGGGAGGGCTGGCTGGACAAGCGCTGGCGCTTCGCCGAAACCCGCAAGATCCAGTCCCTGGTGCTGACCCAATCGCCCTTCGACCGGCGCCACGGCATGGCCAGCCTGCTGATGGACACGATGGGCGCCAGCCCTTTCGACCCGCCGCTGCGGATCCGCTACCTGCCGGTGGCCGAGGCGATCGCGCTGCGCGACCGGCTGGCGACGCGGATGGACGCGCCGCTCACTCCCGCCAGAACGCCGGCGTAAGCAGCACCAGCAGCGAGAACACCTCCAGGCGCCCGAGGATCATGCCCAGGGTGCCGAGCCAGACCGCGCCATCGTTGGCATCGGCGAAGGTGGTCGCCACGACGCCCAGGCCCGGCCCCAGGTTGGCCAGGGTGGCGACGGTGGCGCCGTAGGAGGACTCGAGGTCGAGACCGCTGAGGTTCATGCCCACCACCAGGACCGCGAAGCACAGCATCCAGATCGCGATGAAGCCGCTCACCGACAGCACCACCGATTCGGATACGCGCCGGCCGCCCATCTTGACCAGGAACTGCGCCTTGGGGTGCACCAGCTGCTTGATCTCGCGGTAGCCCTGGCGCACCACCATCACCACGCGCGCCACCTTCAGGCCGCCGACCGTGGACCCGGAGCAGCCGCCGATGATCGCGACCGTCACCACCAGGAAGGGCGCCGGCCCGGTCCATTCGTGGAAGCCCGAGACCGCGAACCCCGTGGTGGTGATGCTCGACACCACCTGGAACGCCGCCTGCCGGGAGGCCTGGCCCAGGTGTTCGTAATCCCCGCCGAACCAGAGCACCAGGGCCACCAGCGCACTGGTGGCGATGACGATGCGCAGGAAGGCCCGCAGCTCCGAATCGGCGCCGTACACCGACAGCGAGGCGCGGCGCCAGGCGACGAAGTGCAGGCCGAAGTTGATGCCGCCCAACAGCATGAACAGGATCGCGATCCACTCCAGGATCGGGCTTTCCCACTGGCCGAAGGCCGCGTCGTGGGTCGAGAAGCCGCCGGTCGAGACGGTGCTCATGGCGTGGCCGACCGCGTCGAACAGGTTCATGCCCGCCACCCAGTAGGCCACCGCGCACAGCACGGTGAGGCCGAAGTACACGGCCCAGAGCGCCTTGGCGGTTTCCGCGACGCGCGGGGTGAGCTTGGTGTCCTTGGTCGGGCCGGTGCTCTCGGCGCGGAACAGCTGGGTGCCGCCGATGCGCAGCATCGGCAGGATCGCCACCGCCAGGATCACGATGCCCATGCCGCCCAGGAACTGCAGCAGCTGCCGGTAGAACAGCACGCTGCGCGGCAGCAGGTCGAGCCCGGTGATGACGGTGGCGCCGGTGGTGGTCAGGCCCGAGGTCGCTTCGAAGATGGCGTCGGTGTAGCTCAGGTGCGGCGGCCCGTGTACGAAGGGCAGGGCCGAGACCAGGCTGGCGAACACCCAGGTGAGGGTGACGATCAGGAAGCCGTCGCGCAGGCGCAGGTCGTAGCTCACGTGCCGCACCGGCAGCCACAGCGCCGCGCCCACCAGGAAGCTGATCATGAAGCTGCCGAAGAACACCGGCGCCGTCTCCGGCTCGCCCCAGGCCAGCGCCAGCAGCGCCGGCGGCAGCTTGGTGAGCGAGGACAGCACGATGATCACGCCCAGGATGCGCTGGATGGCGCGGAAACGCTGGCTCATCACAGCCAGGTCGCCCCGGTCTGGAACAGCGCGCTCACCGTGGCCAGTTCGCGCTTGTCCATCACGAACAGGATGACGTGGTCGCCGGGTTCGATCACCAGGTCGTGGTGGGCGATCAGCAGCTTGTCGCCGCGCACGATGCCGCCGATGGTGGTGGCGGCCGGCAGCTCCAGCTCCTCCAGCGCGCGGCCGATCACCTTGGAGGTGCGACGGTCGCCGCGCACCACCGCCTCGATGGCTTCCGCGGCGCCGCGGCGCAGCGAGTACACGCGCGCCGGCGCGCCTTCTCGGATGTGCGCCAGCAGCGCGCCCAGGGTCACCAGCTGCGGGCTGACGGCGATGTCGATCGGGCCGCCTTCCACCAGCTCGGCGTAGGAGGGCCGGTTGATCAGCGAGACCACGCGCGGGCAGCCCATGCGCTTGGCCAGCATCGCCGAGAGGATGTTGGCCTCGTCGTCGTTGGTCATCGCGCAGTAGACGTCGGTCTGGTCGATGTTCTCGTCGCGCAGCAGGTCCTCGTCGGCGCAGTCGCCGACCAGCACGATGGAGTTGAGCAGGTCCTCGGCGATGCCGCGGGCGCGCTCGCGCGAGCGCTCGAGCACCTTCACCGAATAGCGGCTCTCCAGGCTGCGGGCCAGGTTGCGGCCGATGTTGCCGCCGCCGGCGATCAGCACGCGGCGGGCCGGGCGCGCGTCCAGCCGGCGCAGCTCGCTCATCACGGTCAGGATGTCGCGGCGGTCGGCGAGGAAGAACACCTCGTCGTCCACCTCGATCACGGTGTGGCCCTCGGGCTTGACCGGCGCGCCCTTGCGGAAGATCGCCGCCACGCGCGCGTCCACGCCCGCCGGCAGGTGGTCGCGCAGCTCGCGGATGGCGTGCCCGACCAGGGCGCCGCCCGGCACCGCGCGCACCGCCACGAGCTGGGCGCGGCCGTCGGCGAAGTCCAGCACCTGCAGCGCACCGGGATATTCGATCAGGCGCTCGACGTGGCGGCAGACCAGCTGCTCGGGGCTGATCGCGGCGGTGACGGCGCTGTGGCCCGGGTCGGCCAGTTCGGCCACGTCCAGGTACTGCGCCTCGCGCAGGCGCGCGACGCGGGTGGGGGTGCGGAACTGGTGCTGGGCGACCTGGCAGGCGACCAGGTTCACCTCGTCGCTGGAGGTGACGGCGACCAGCAGTTCGGCGTCCTCGGCACCGGCGTGGGCCAGCACGCTGGGCAGCGAGGCGTGGCCGACGATGGTGCGGATGTCGAGTTTCTCCGCGAGGTCCCGCAGGCGCTGGTGGTCGGTGTCCACCACGGTGATGTCGTTGTTCTCGGATGCCAGCGAGGCGGCGACCGAACTGCCGACCTGGCCGGCGCCGAGGATCAGGATCTTCATTGGGCCAATACCATCGGCGGCTTCCCGCGGGCTCCGGCCCGGGGGCGTGGGCGCCGGGCGGGCTTAGTCTACCGCCCGGGGCGCCGTGCCGCTGGCCGGCCGATCCCGCGGCCGTCGCGGCAATCGGGGGGCACGGCATCGCCGGGCACCAGCACCCAGGTGCGGCGGGTGATCGTCCCGGCGGTGGCCACGCGCGTGGCGTCCACGCAGTCGGGCACCGCGCGCGCCTGGGCCAGGATCCAGCGATGCGCCGGCGCCTGCGCCTGCCAGGCGGCGGCGTCGCGCCACTGCATGGACCAGGTCCGGCCGGCGTCGCCCTGCGGGTCGAAACCGAAAGTGCGCACCGGGCGGTCGGCCATCAGCAGCAGCTGTTCGCGCCAGGCCACCGCGGCCAGCTCGCCCTGCGGGCCGATGCGGCGCGCCACCTCCTGCATCACCGGGCGGGCGGAACTGCGCGCATCGAGCACCGGGTACAGCAGCAAGGACGTGCCGACCCACAGGATGCACAGGCCTGCGGCCAGCCCCTGGGCGGCACGCCGGTGACGGAAGGCCGCGGCGGCCGCCAGCATCGCCCCGCCCAGCATCGCCAGCACCCTGCCGATCCAGTGGATGTCCTGCGCCCCGTAGCCGCGGCCGAGCAGGTGGCGGCGCTCGAAGCCGGGCTCGCCCAGCAGCACCGCCAGGCCGGCGCCGAGCAGCAGCGCGCCCAGCGCCAGCGACGCCACCAGCAGCAGCGCGCGCGGGCCGGGCCGGCGCAGCAGCCCGGGCAGCAGCGGCGCCAGGGCCAGGCAGACCATCGGCAGCGCGGGCAGGATGTAGACGTCGCGCTTTCCTTCGGGGATCGAGAAGAACACCAGCACGCACGCCGACCAGGCCAGCGGCAGCAGGTAGCGCGGGTCGCGGCGGCGCAGCCGGCGCGCCCACGCGGGCAGCGCCCAGGGCAGCAGCAGGGCCGTGGGCAACCAGAGCGTGGCGATCACGCCCAGGTGGTACCACCAGGCCTCCTCGTGGTGCCACGAGTCCGCGTATCGCTCCACCGTCTGGGTGAACAACAGGGTGCGGGCGTAGTCGTGCAGGGCCGGGTCCTGCGCCAGCGCCCAGGCCAGCGGCCCCAGCCAGGGCAGCGTGGCCAGCACGAAGGCGGCCGCGCCCAGCCCCAGGGCCCGCGGCGGCGTCGCCGCGATGCCTGGCCAGCCCGCGCGTCGCGCCAGGGCCGCGATCGGCAGCAGGACCAGGCTGAGCACGCCCACGGCCTTGGTGATCGTGCCCAGGCCGGCCGCGGCCCAGCCGCGCAGCGCCGGCCGCAGGCCGCCGCCGCGCAGCAGGGAAAGCAGCAGGCCGTGGTTGGCCAGCGTGACCAGGAACAGCAGCACGGCGTCGATCTGCGCGCGCTTGGCCTGGAAGGTGAACTGGACCGTCAGCAGCAGGGCCCAGCCCGCCAGCAGGCCGACGCGCCGCGTCCACAGGCGCCGGCCCAGGTCGTACACCAGGCACAGCGTGCCCAGCGAGGCCAGCAGCGAAGGCAGCAGGAAGCCCAGGCGCAGGCTGCCGCCGGCGATCCAGATCGCGCCGGCCTGCAACCACATGAACACCGGGGGCTTGTCCGAATACAGTTCGTCGCCCCGGCGCAGCACCAGCCATTCGCCGGTGTCGAGCAGGTAGCGCGAGAGCAGGGCGAAGCGCGGCTCGTCCGCCGGCCAGGGATCACGCAGGCCGATGCCCGCGGCCAGCACCACGAAGGCCGCCAGCAGCAGCCAACCCAGCCCGCGATGGCGATGCGCGAAGGACTCCACGGGCGGGATTCAACGCGGGTCGGTCGGGCAGGCGGCCACGGCCTCGGCGCCCAGCAGCCACCACTCGCGCCGGTTGGCGCGGCCGATGCGCACGGCCGCGTGA
>JAYRTA010000143.1:0-5581 GCA_041919875.1 Arenimonas sp. | reverse complement strand
CTCGTACTGGGCGCGGAACTTGGCCAGCAGGGGCAGGCCGACGGCCTCGCTGAGCTGTTCGACCTCGCGGGTGCCGTAGGCCAGGGCCACCGGCAGCACGCCGGCGCCGCGCAGGGCCTCGAGCAGGCGGCGGGTGGCCCCGGCATCCGGGCAGGCGCTGAGGCCGCCGAAATCCACGATCACCGCCGCGCGCGCGAACAGCTTCGGCGCGCGGCGCACGCGATCGGCCATCTCGGCCGCCAGCTTGTCGATGTCCAGGGTGCGGATGCGCAGGTTGGCGATGCCGACCTGGCCGAACTTGAGTTCGCCCGCCTGTTCGAAATCGGGGAGGGAGGCCATCGGCTCAGGTCCCCGTCGCCAGCGGCGCGGTGCGCGGGCCGCCGGCGTCGCGGCCGCGGGCCCAGGGCAGGTCGGGCAGGCGGTCGCCGTAGGTGTCGGCGACGAAGGCGTGGCTGCAGAGTTCCTTCATCAGCATCGCGGCGCGAATGTCGGTGCCGGCCATCACCTGCTGGCCGACCTCGCGGAAGCCGAAGCTGCCGTGGAAGAGCAGGGCGGGGTCGTTGCCGGTCTGCAGGAAGACCTCGCAGCACAGCTGGGGCGAGCGCAGCTCGGCGAAGCTCTGGACGTCGGCGTAGAAGGCCCGGCCGCGGCCGCCGCCGCGGCGGGGCCGGGCGATGACGATGCGGTCGATGTACATGAAGCGCGGGTAGCGCTCGCGGAACCAGAGGAAATTGGGGCTGTCGTGCGGCGCGTCCTGGCTGAAGGCGGCCAGGAAGCCGGTGACCATGCCGTCCTGTTCGGCGACCCGGAAATAGTCCGCGTGGTCCCAGAAGAACCGCGCCTTGGCGGCATCCATCGGCAGGATGGACGGGCCGGCGGCGTTGTTCAGGGCAAGGACGGAATCCAGCTCGTGCTCGCGCACGTCGCGGATGGTGATCGGCATTGGTACAGGGGCTCCGACGTCGGGGGCGCCGTCGCGCAAGGGGCGCGCCGGGCGATCGGGGCGGGATTATCGCACGCCCGGCCGGCCCGGGGCATGGCGCCGGGCCCATGACTTCCGGGTCGCCGCACCGGCCCGTCCCCGGGCCTATGATGCGCCGATGCTGAACCGCCTGAGCCATACCCAGCTGCTGCGCTACGCCGGCCTGTTCACCTGGGCGGTGGTGGGCATCCCGCTGATCGTGCTCACCTGGCACTTCCCCGCCAGCGAGGTCCTGGACGTGGGCGATTCACCCCAGGTGTCCGGGCTCACCGTGGCCTCGGTCGCCTACCTGGCCTTCGGCGCCATCTACTGGCAGGTGACCCGGGCCCTGGGCGCGCGCAACCCGCGCCTGGCCGACATCGCCCTGCTGGGCGCGCTCACCGTCTCGGCCATCGCGGTGAGCTACCAGACCGGCACCGGCATGGGCGCCGTGCTGATGATGATCATCGCCGGCGTCATCCCCTGGCTGGTGCCGCTGCCCGTGGGCATCCTGTGGCTGGTGCTGCAGCACGCCGCGCTGGTGCCGGTGTTCACCAAGCTCGAGGGCTTCACCCCGGGCTTCGCGGTGCTCCAGGCCATGCTCTACGTCGGCTATTCGAGCTTCGCGATGGTGATCGGCCTGGTCGCCAAGCAGCAGGCCCTGGCGCGCGAGGAGCAGCGCCGGCTCAATGCCGAACTGCGCGCCACCCGGGCCCTGCTGGCGGAGAGCTCGCGCATGAGCGAGCGCGTGCGGATCTCGCGCGAGCTGCATGACCTGCTCGGCCACCACCTCACGGCCCTGAGCCTCAACCTCGAGGTCGCCGGCCACCTCACCGATGGCAAGGCCCAGGAGCACGTGCGCCAGAGCCACACCCTGGCCAAGCTGCTGCTGACCGACGTGCGCGAGGCGGTGAGCGAGATGCGCGAGGACGGCGCCGTCGACCTCACCGGCGCCGTGCGCACCCTGGTCGAGGGCGTGCCGGCCCTGGACATCCGCCTGGACCTGCCCGAGCGCCTGGAGATCGAAGACCCCGAGCGCGCCCACGTGCTGCTGCGCTGCACCCAGGAGATCATCACCAACGCCGTGCGCCACGCCGGCGCCTCGACCCTCTGGCTGGGCCTGTCGCGCGACGTGCGCGAAGCCCGCATCCAGGCCCGGGACGATGGCCGCGGCGCCGACGACCTGGCGCAGGGCAACGGCCTGCGCGGCATGCGCGAACGCCTGTCGGCCTTCGGCGGGCGCGTGGACATCCTCACCGGGCGCGGGCAGGGCTTCGCGCTTGACATCCGACTTCCGCTGGAGAACGCCGCATGATCCGAGTCTGCCTGGTCGACGACCAGACCCTGGTGCGCCAGGGCGTGAAGTCCCTGCTCGAGCTCGCCGACGACATCGAAGTCGTGGCCGAGGCCGGCGACGGCCGCCAGGCGGTCGAGCTCATCCCCCAGGTCAAGCCCGACGTGGTGCTGATGGACATGCGCATGCCGGTGATGTCGGGCCTGGAGGCCCTGCAGGCGCTGACGGCCCGCGGCCAGCTGCCGCCGACCATCATCCTCACCACCTTCGACGACGACCAGCTGGTGCTGGCCGGCATCAAGGCCGGCGCCAAGGGCTACCTGCTCAAGGACGTCTCGCTCGACCAGCTGGTCAGCGCGATCCAGGCGGTCGCCGCCGGCGGCTCGCTGGTGCAGCCGGCCGTCACCCAGCGCCTGCTCTCGGGCCTGGAGGGCCTGCAGAACGATTTCGTCAGCCTCGACCAGCCCGATCCGCTGACCGACCGCGAGACCGAAATCCTTCGCCTGATGGCGGGCGGCTTCTCCAACAAGGAGATCGCCAACTCCCTGGGCGTGGCCGAGGGAACCGTGAAGAACCACGTGTCCAACATCCTCTCCAAGCTGGGCGTGCGCGACCGCACCCGGGCCGTGCTCAAGGCCTTCGAGCTCAAGCTGGTGTGAGGCTGCGCGGCCGCCCCCGGGGCGGCCTGCAGGCCAGGCGGGACGCGGGTCCTGGCCTGGCCGGCCCGTGCCTGAACGCCCCCTGCCGGGCTCCGTCCTGACCTGATATCCTTCGGCGTTCCTGCGGCCGGCGTGGCCCGCCGCCGGCCGTTCCTGGAGAGAGTCCGAATGACCCGAGCTATCGAGTGGCTGATTTCCCTGCTGATCGTCGTCGCCCTGTTCGTGGCGATCGGTGTGTTCCTGCCTGCCAAGCGCAGCGTGTCGCATTCCGTCGAGACCAACCGCCCGATGGCCACGGTGTTCGACACCCTGGACAGCTTCGCCCGGTTCAAGGACTGGAACACGCTGGTCAACTACGACCCGCGCATGAGCATCAACGTGACCGGCCCCGAGCGCGGTGAAGGCGCCAAGCTCGAGTATTCCTCGATGCAGCGCCAGATCGGCCAGGGCAGCTGGACCCTGGTGGAGGCCGTGCCGGGCGAGCGCATCGTGTTCGCGCTGGACAACAACGCCAGCGGCGAAGACAAGCGCATGACCTTCGAGCTCGAGCGCACCGGCCAGCGCAACCAGAACGTGCGCATCACCCAGCGCTACACGGTGGACTACGGCTGGAACCTGATCGGCCGCTACGCCGGCCTGTACGTCACCCGCAACGTGGGCGACGACATCAAGCGCGGCCTGGGCAAGTTCAGCAACCTGATGGCCACCATCCCGCGCTTCGACTACAGCCAGCACCCGAACGAATTCAAGATCGTCGACGTGCCGGCCGCCAACCTGCTGCTGGCCAGCGCCACCGCCAAGCGTTCCAACGACGAGATCGCGATCGCGATGACCAACCAGCTCAAGTGGATCGAGCAGGTCATGGAGAAGAGCGAGCTCGAGGCCGCCGGCCCGATGCGCATCATCACCACCGATTTCGGCCCCGAGACCTACGCCTTCGACGTGGTGCAGCCGGTCCGCCGCAAGGGCACCGGCCCGGCCGCGCCGGCCACCGACGCCGACGGCGAGGCCGCCGCGGGCGACGCCGCGGAGGGCAGCGAGGCCACGGCGGCGGTCGAGCCGGCCCCGGCCGTCGACCCGAACGCCCCGCTCGAGCGCCTGGACGTCAAGCTCGAGGGCGAAGGCAACCCGGTCATCTACGCCCAGCAGCCGGCCATCCGCGCCGCCAGCACCACCTACGAGGGCAGCGCCGCCGGCCTGGCCCGCGTGCGCGACCTGCTGCGCGCCTGGGCGATGGTGCGCGGCAACGAGACCGCCGACCGTCCGTTCGAGCAGTACGGGGTCGAGATCAAGAACATGCTCAACGAGGACGCGGCCTACACCGTGTACTGGCCGCTGCGCACCAACGGCGAGAACCCGCCGGCGCTGATCCAGGTGCTGCCGGTGCCGCAGGCCGAGGGCGGCGACGCGCCCGCCGAAGGCGAGGCCGCGCCGGCCGAGGCCGCCGACGCCACCGAGGCGGCCGACGCCGCCTGAGTCCAGCCACGAGGCGGGCCCTGTGCCCGCCTCGTGCTTTCCGGGGACCGGATTCCCGGCACGCGGAACTCCCGTCCCCCGCCAAGGTCCAGCCGGTGGCGCCCCGCGCCCCGCCCATGCACCCGACGAGGCAGTTCCCCGCGATGATCCAGGCCAAAGACCTGCACAAACGCTACGGCCGCTTGCTGGCCGTGGACGGCATCAGTTTCAGCGTGGCGCCGGGCGAAGTGCTCGGCTTCCTGGGCCCGAACGGCGCCGGCAAGTCCACGACGATGAAGATGATCGCCGGCTTCCTCGCGCCCAGCGCCGGCACCGCCGTGGTCTGCGGCCACGACGTGCAGGCCGAGCCCCTGGCGGCGCGCCGCGCCCTGGGCTACCTGCCGGAAGGTGCGCCCGGTTACGGCGAGATGGATGCCCGCGGCTTCCTGGGCTTCGTCGCGGACGTGCGCGGCCTGCGCGGCGATGCCCGCCGGGCCCGGGTCGGCGCCGCGGTCGAGCGCCTGGGCCTGGGCGGCGTGCTGCACCAGCCCATCGATACGCTGTCCAAGGGCTACAAGCGCCGCGTCGGCCTGGCGGCGGCGATCCTGCACGACCCGCCGGCCCTGGTGCTGGACGAACCCACCGATGGTCTGGATCCGAACCAGAAGCACGAAGTGCGGGCCCTGATCCGCGAACTGGCGCGCGAGCGCACGATCCTGCTCTCGACCCACATCCTCGAGGAAGTCGACGCCGTCTGCACCCGCGCGATGATCGTCGCCGGCGGCAAGGTGCTGGCCGACGCGACCCCGGCCGAGCTGCTGGCACGATCGCGCTACCAGGGCGCGGTATCGCTGGTGGCGACCGACAGCATCGCCGCGCGCGCCGCGCTCGATGGCATGGCCGGCGTCAGCGGCCTGCAGCAGGACGCCGGTGACGGCCGCCTGTACGTCTTCCCGCAGGGCAACCGCCCGGTCTCGCCCGAGGCGGTGGCCGAGCGCCTGCGCCAGCGCGGGGTGGCCTATGCCTCGCTGCAGCCCGAGCGCGGGCGGCTCGACGAAGTCTTCCGGCGCATCACCACCGGGGAGGGCAGGGCATGAGCGCGGTGCTTGCGGTGTTCCGGCGCGAGTTCGCCAGCTATTTCGCCACGCCGCTGGCGGCGGTCTTCCTGGTGATCTTCCTGGCCCTGGCCGGCGCCTTCACCTTCCACCTGGG
>JAYRTA010000142.1:0-5625 GCA_041919875.1 Arenimonas sp. | reverse complement strand
GAAGTCGGGAACGTCCAGGGACAGCTTCGCCTGGCCCTGGGCATCGAGCGCCACCGGGCCGGAGAACAGGTCCACCGTCTGCACCCGGGCCGTGGGCCGGCGCGCCTGCGGCAGCGCCGCCAGCGCCATGTCGCCGCCGAATCGCAGGCCGGCCGTCTCGCCCTCGAAGCTTTCGATCACGCGGCCGTACAGGTCGCGCGAATCCACGCCCAGGCGCCGCTGCGCGAAGAAATGCGCGGCCGCGTCCGGCACCGGGAATCGGGTGATGTTGATGATGCCCAGGTCCACCGCCGACACCGTCACCCAGGCGGTCTGGCCCTTGAGCCCGGGGGCGGAGACGGTGACCGGCAGCGGCTGCTCGGGGCGCGTCTTTTCGGGCGCCTGCAGGCTGACCTCGACCCGGCGGTCGCTGCGGTCCATCGGCACGTGCGCCACGCCGACGGCGCGCGCGGGCGTGGTCTTCTCGACGGCGGAGCCGCCGCGCAGCACCACCGCGGTCACGTACACGTCGTGCCGCTCCCATTCGTCGGTCACGGCGATCTGGTAGGTCTCGCCCGCCTTGGGCAGCAACGGCTGCACGTGCAGCAGGCGGTCGGACTCCACCACCAGGAAGCCCGGGCCGGGCTGCGGGGCGGTGACGGTGACGCCGAGCGTGTCGCCGGCGCGGTAGTGGGTCTTGTCCAGGGCCAGCTTCACCTTGTCCGGGCGCGCGTCCAGGCCGCGGTTCTGGTTGTCCCAGCTCCAGCCGGCGGCGAAGGGCAGGCGGCTGACCAGGCCGGTGGCCGGGTCGACCATCTCAAGCCGGTACTCGCCCCATTCCACCGGGAAATCCACCCGCACCGCGCCGTCGGCGCGCAGCGCCACGGTGCGGGTCTCGACCACCTGGTGGCGTGCGTTGTAGTCGAAGGTCCAGCCGCCGGAGGCGGTCCGGACCCAGTGGTAATCACGCAGCTCGCGCACCAGGCGCACCTCGGCCTCGCCGGCCGCCAGCGTGCCGGCGACGTCGCTGCGCAGCAGTTCGAAGCCGGCGTTGCCGTTGGCGGGCGCGCCTTCCTTGGCATCGAACAGCGGCCGTGCCCCCAGCAGGCGCGGCGCCGGCCACAGGCTGCGGCGCAGGCTGCGGCTCACCGGCCGGCCGCCGCTCTCGTACACGCTGCCGGCCAGCACCAGCGCGACCGGTGCGGTCGGCTGGGCCAGTTCCTCGGGCAGATCGACCGTGGCGGCGAGCTTGCCCTGGGCGTCGAGCGCCTGGTCGAGCACGTCCTTGGGGTCCTTGGGCAGGGCCTGGGTGGGGTCGCCGAACTGGAAATCCTTCAGCGCCTCGACCGGATGCAGGTCCGCCGCGAGGCTCAGGCGCGCGGTGAAGCGGTTGCCCGCGGCCGGCGCACCATGCAGGTAGGCGGCGTCCACCTGCACCTGCAGGGCATCGCCGGGGGCGAGCACGGGCTGCGCGCTGGCCAGGTCCAGCTTCATGCGTTCGGGCAGGAACTCCTCGATGCGCAGGCTCATGCCCTGCACCACCTCGCCGGCCCCCGGTGCGGTGCGGAACTCGAGGTTCCAGCGGCCGGTGGGCGCATCGGCCGGCAGCGCGTGGCGCCAGGCGAAATAGCCGCCCTCGCCCGGCTCCACCCGCGTCTCCAGGTAGAGCTTGCCGTCGGGCTGGCGCAGGCCCAGGTACAGCGGCTGCGCCTCGATGGCGCGGCCGTCGAAGTCGCGCATCAGGGCCGAGACCTGCAGCGTCTCGCCGGGGCGATAGAGATCGCGGCCCGACCAGGCGAACACGTCGAACCAGGCCTGCGGGCGGCCGGCGACCGCGAACTCGGAAAGGTCGAGCGCGGGCTGGTTGAACGGAAGCAGCGAAACGTCGCTGCCGCTGCGCGCGACCAGCACGTGGCGGGCGTCGAGCGTGTAGGCGACGCGGGCATTGCCGCTGCCGTCGGTGCGCGCGCGCACCACCACCTCGCCGGCGCGGTCGAGCACTTCCAGCGCGACATCGCCAACCGCCTCGCCGCTGCGCAGCGAGGCCGTGTGCACCAGCACCCGGTCGCCGTAGGCACGCAGGTGCAGGCCCAGGTCGCTGACGAAGAACAGGGCCGTCTCGTAGTCGGCGTCGTAGCTGCCGACCGGGCGCATCAGGGCGAAATACAGGCCGGGCTGCTGCAGCTGGGCGATGTTCTGGATCGGCAGGTAGCTGAGTCGGCGCTCGTTGCTGGCGCCGCCGAGCACGAAGCGGTTGAGGTAGACCGAATCGGCCATCCGGCTCACCGCCTGGCGGTCCTGCCAGGGCGCGTCGCCCAGCTCCCAGCCGCTGCGGCGGCCGCCGCGCTGGTAGTCGACCAGGAACTTGCCCAGCTCGGCGTCGCGCACGCGCAGGAATTCGACATCCACTTCCGGCACGTTCACCGACACCACCGGCAGGCCGCGGGTATCGCGGGCCGGCAGCACGTTGCCCTGCGAGGCGAACGCCAGCGCCGGCTCCACCGGCCCGGTATTGACCTTGCGGGTGTCGTCGGCACCCAGCGTGCTGCCGTCGGCCGCGGCCAGGCCGGCACGCAGCGCCACCTCGTAATCGCGGTCGGCCTCGACGTACGGGAACCGCAGCGTCTTCGCGTCGTCCGACAGCACCCAGCTGCCGGTGACCGCGGCCCCGTCGGGACCGGTCACCGCCAGGCGCTGGTCGAATTCCTGCGAGGCCGCCAGCGGCTGCGAGAAGACCAGTTCGATCGCGGTCTGGCCATCGTGCCGGCCACCGCCGGACGAGACCAGGGCGAAGCCCTCGACGACCGGCCGCGCATCCACCGCCGCGCCCTGCAGTTCGGGCACCGCGTTTTCATCGCGGCCGCAGGCGGCGAGTGCGAACACAAACACCAGCGCCGCGACGGAACGCAGCGCACGAAAGGCGAACGGATGACGTTGCATGGCCAGCTCCCGGGGGATGCGGCCAGTCTAGGCCCGGCGCCGGCGCAGGCCAACGCCGACGGCAAATGCCTCAGTCGGCGGCCACCGGCAGCCGGGCGGCCTGGGCGGTGGCGGCGGCGACCCGGTCGACCGGGATCATCCGCATCACCATGTCGGCCATGTCCATGCCCATGCCGCCGCTGCGCTGGCGCATCATCGCCGCCAGGTCCACGTCCACGAAGCCCATGGGCCGGCCGTCGTGCGCGAAGGCCATGCCCGGCACGCCCTCCACCAGCAGGCGGAAGGTCGGGGTGCGGGTCTCGCCCAGCACCAGGCCGGGGCGGAAGACCGGTACGCCGCCCCAGTCGTCGGAGGTGCGCAGGAGGGAAAAGAACACCATGCCCGGTTCGGCCGCGGCGCCCTGGCCCAGGTCCACGTAGGGCAGCTCGCCGGGCGGCTGGCGCAGGCGCAGCCAGGCCAGGCCCAGTTCGCCGTCGCGCGTGACCAGGTCGGCGTCGAGCCAGTCGTCCCGGCCCGGCAGGCGCACGCGGAACTCGCTGGAATTGGCCACCGGGGCGGCCTGGCCCGGGGTCGCGCCCCCGAAGGCGGAGAAATCCAGGCTCACGGCACGGGCCGGCACCAGCACCAGGCCGTCGCGGCTGACCACCAGGCCCTGGGTGCGGTCCTCGATGCGCTGCTCGTTGCCGGAATTGGTCACCGACATCACGAAGCTCACCGGCACCACCGCCCCGGCGTGGCGCTCGGCCAGGCGCTGGTAGACCTCGCGGTAATCCTCGAACTCGTCGGCCGGCGCGGCCAGGGCCGGCGCGGCGGCCAGGGCCAGCAGGGCGGGAAGCAGGAATCGGGCAAGGGTCATGGCGTCTCCAGCCAGTAGCGTTCGAGGTAGAGGATGCGGGTTTCGCCGCCGCGGATCACCTGCAGCGGGATCACGCGGCCGTTGCCGCCGGCGAGCGCGGCGTCCAGGGCGCGCGTGAGGCTGCCCAGGTCGCTCACCGGGGCCTCGCCCAGGCGGATGATCAGGTCGCCGCCCTGCAGGTGGGCCAGGCCGGCCGGGCCACCGGCTTCCACGCCATCCACCACCACGCCGGCCTGGCTGGCCGGCAGCCGGCGCGCGGCGCGGTCGTAGAAACCGATTTCGCGCAGCTGGGCCCGCAGCCGGGTCAGCGCCAGGGTGCGCAGCGAGGCGGTGCGCGCCGGCGAGGCGGCCAGGGTGGCCTCGAGCGGCCGCGGCTTGCCGTCGCGCAGGGCGTCGAAGCGGGCCGTGGCGCCGACCGGCAGGTCGCGCACGCGCTGGTGGAAGCCATCGGCGGAGCTGTCGTTGGGCACCGGCAGCGGCTCGCCATCGAGCGCCACCAGCAGGTCGCCGACGCGGGCCCCGGCCGTATCCAGCGGCCCGCCCGAATACAGGCGGGTGATGCGGTAACCCGGGCCGGGCAGGCCGACGGCCTCGGCCAGGGCGCGCGGCACCGGTTGCACCTCGACGCCGGACCAGGCCTTGGGCAGTTCCGGCAGCGGCGTCCGCACACGGTCGCCCAGCACCGGCGTCAGCAGGGACAGGCGCTGCTCGCCCTCGCGCTCGAACTCGACCACCAGGGGCGCCGCGTTGCCGCGCCGGGCCTGGGCGATCGCATCGAGCGCCGCCAGGTCCGCCACGGCCTGGCCGTCCACCCGCCGCACCACGTCGCCGGCGGCCAGCGCCGGGCGGGCGATCGCCGCCGGGCCGCCCGGGCGGATGCCGGTGACCAGCAGGCCGCGGGTGGCCTCGAGGTTGCGCCGCCGGCCCATGGCCGGCGTCAGTTCGGACAGCGAGAGGCCAAAGGGCGCGAACGCGCGCTCTTCGCCGCGGTCGCGCGATTGGGCTTCGGTGACCAGGGAGACGTCGCGCGCCTGCTGGCCGCGGACGATGCCCAGCACCACCTTGCGCCCGGCCGGCAGCTCGGCGAACCGGCGCTGCAGGGCCGGCACGTCCACCGGCTGCGGCGCGTCGATGGCCTCGCCATCGAGACGCAGGATGCGGTCGCCGGCGAGCAGGCCGGCCTTCTCCGCCGCCGAACCGCGCTCGACCGCGTTCACCAGCACGCCGCGGGTTTCCCCGGTGCCCTTGAGCGAGCGCAGCCGGAAGCCCAGCTGGGTGCGGCGGATGGCGCCGTCGGCGATCAGGCCACGCACCACGTCGCCGGCATCGGGGCCGGGGATGGCGAAGGCCAGGTCGCCGCCGAAGATCATGCCGCGGGTATTCACGCCGACGATGCGGCCGGAAAGGTCCACCAGCGGGCCGCCGGAGTTGCCGGGCGCGATCGCCGCGTCGTGCTGGATCCAGGCGTAGTAGCGGCCGGTCGGTTCGTCGGCGCCGAGCCGGTCCTCGTAGTCGGCCTCGTCGTCGAACAGCGAGACCAGCAGGCGGCGCGGGTTGTTCACCACGCCGGCGCTCATCGAATTGGACAGGCCCCAGGGCGCGCCCATGGCCAGCACGGTGTCGCCCGGGCGCAGGTCGAGCACGTCGGCGAACTCGGCGTGGGCGAAGGTTTCCGGCGCCGGCGGACGCACCTGCAGCACCGCCAGGTCCGACAGCGTATCGGTGCCGACCAGGCGCGCCGGCAGCTCCCGGCCATCGGCGAACACCACCCGGAAGCTCTTGCCGTTCTGGGTGACGTGGGCGTTGGTCGCGATATGGCCTTCGGGCGTGACCACCGTGCCGCTGCCGCT
>JAYRTA010000141.1:0-5626 GCA_041919875.1 Arenimonas sp. | reverse complement strand
GGCCGCTGCCCGATCGTGGACACCTGGTGGCAGACCGAGACCGGCGGCATGTTGATCTCGCCCATTCCCGGCGCCACGCCCACCAAGCCCGGCTCCGCCACGCGGCCGCTGCCCGGCGTGCGCCCGGCGCTGGTGGATGCCGAGGGCCGCGTGCTCGAGGGCGCCACCGAAGGCAACCTCGTGCTGCTCGATTCCTGGCCCGGCCAGATGCGCAGCGTCTACGGCGACCACCCGCGCTTCATCGACACCTATTTCAGGACCTATCCGGGCACCTATTTCACCGGCGACGGCTGCCGGCGCGATGCCGACGGCTACTACTGGATCACCGGCCGCGTGGACGACGTGATCAACGTCTCCGGCCACCGCATGGGCACGGCGGAAGTGGAGAGCGCGCTGGTCTCGCACGCGGCGGTGGCCGAGGCGGCGGTGGTGGGTGCGCCGCACGACATCAAGGGCCAGGGCATCTACGCCTATGTCACGCTGAAGGCCGGCGTCGAGCCGACCGAGGCGCTGCGCAAGGAACTGGTGATGCACGTGCGCCACGAGATCGGCCCGATCGCCGCGCCCGACTGGCTGCAGTGGGCGCCGGGCCTGCCCAAGACCCGCAGCGGCAAGATCATGCGCCGCATCCTGCGCAAGATCGCCGAGGCCGGGCCGGGCGGCGTGGACCGCGGCGCGCTGGGCGATACCTCCACGCTGGCCGACCCCGGCGTGGTCGATGCCCTGGTGCGCGACCGCCAGGGCCCGTGACGCGAACGCTGCGCCGGCCGTGAACACTCCTGCCCCGACCATCCTGGTGGCGGACGACCATCCGCTGTTCCGCGAGGCGCTCAAGGGCGCGGTGGCGCGGCTGCTGCCGCGGGCGCGGCTGGTGGAGGCCGACAGCGCCGACGCCCTGTTCGCCGCGGCCGAGGCGCATCCCGAGGCCGACCTGCTGCTGCTCGACCTGAACATGCCGGGTGCGCACGGTTTCAGCGCCCTGGTGCACCTGCGCGCGGTGCAGCCGATGCTGCCGGTGATCGTGGTGTCGGCGCGCGAGGAGCCGTGCGTGGTGCGGCGCGCGCTCGATCACGGCGCGGTCGGCTTCATCCCGAAATCCTCCAGCCCGGCGACCATCGGCGATGCGATCACGGTGGTGCTCGAGGGCGGCAGCTGGGCCCCGCCACAGGCGGATTCCGCCCAGGGCGTGGCGCCCGAGGAAGCCGACATCGCCGCCCGCCTGCGCGAACTCACGCCCCAGCAGTTCCGGGTGCTGTCCATGCTCGGCAGCGGCCTGCTCAACAAGCAGATCGCCCACGCCCTCGGCGTCTCCGAAGCCACGGTGAAGGCCCACATGACCGCGATCCTGCGCAAGCTCGGCGCCAACAACCGCACCCAGGCCATCCTCCTCGCCGGCCGCCTGGCCGTCGACCCCGGCTAAAAGCCGTACCTGGTTGATTTTCATGCTTGCTGAGACCGGCGTGGCGGACGCCCCCGCGGCCGCAGCGACGCCCGTCGGCCGAGCAGCCCCTCGACCTGGTCGCGAAAGCGGTCGTTGCCCCAGGGCCGGCCCTGCCGCAGATGGTTTCGGATCGCCTCGAGCTCGTGGCCGGGCGCCCCGTCGGACACCAGCCCCGCGTAGAGTTCGCGGCGGCGCCCCGGGTCGTCGGCGAGCGCGAGATAGGCCGGATGCGGCCGCAGCATCGGGTTCGCCTCGCCGTGGGCGTAGTGCCGGTGGCTGGACCAGGGATACGCAGACGGCCCGGCGACCATGCCGGCACGGACCGGGTTGAGTTCGATGTAGCGCTGGCAGCGCAGCAGGTGATCGTCGGTCTGCACCATGCCGGCGCGGAACCGGCCTTCCCACAAATGGCCGGTACGGCCGTGGCAGCCATTGAAGTAGCCCACGTAGCGCCGGCCCAGGCGCTGCATCATCCGGCTGACCGCGCCGGCGGCGCCGGGCGTGACCAGCAGGTGCACGTGGTTGGTCATCAGGACGTAGGCGTGCACGACGCAATCGAAGGCAGCCGCCGACGATTGCAGTTCCTCGAGGTAGCGAAGGTAGTCCCAGTGGCGCGCGAAGCAGGGCATGCGGTCCACGCCGCGCTGGACCACGTGCTGGGGAATGCCCGGGAGATCCAGGCGGGGAATGCGGGGCATGGCGGGCTCCGGGGCGTGCAGGGAGCCGCCACGCTGGCGGCTGCGGGTCGACGGGCGCCGTCGGCGATTCGACTGCATGCCTGTCCGATCCCTTCGCGCACCCGGTCCCACGCCAGAAGAGGATCAACCACGGAGGAAAATCAACCAGGTACGGCTTTGTGAAAATCAACCTGGTACGGCTTTTGGTTAACATCCGGGGCGGTGGATACGTCCGCCCACCACGAGGTCCACCGCAGGAGCCGACACGTGGGTGAGGGCAGGCCGCCCGGGCCATCCGGGCCGGAATCGACCGGCGAGCTCGTCCGTGCCGCCCGCCGGGGCGATCGCGCGGCCTTCGACCATCTGTTCCGGCGCTTCGCGCCCGTCGTGCACGGCGTCCTGCTCGCCCAGGTGCAGAAGGCCGACGCCGACGACCTCGTCCAGCAGGTCTTCGAGACCGTGCTCCACCGCCTCCCCGACCTGCGCGAGCCCGACGCCTTCCCGGGCTGGCTGCTGGCCATTGCCCGCCGCGCCGCCGCCGACGCGCACCGTCGCCGCCCGCCGCCCTCGCCCCTGGCCGAGGAGCCCGTCGATCCCGCCGACCCCGAGCGCAGCACCGAAGCGCGCCGCGTGCTCGCCGCCATCCGCAACCTGCCCGAGGCCTATCGGGAAACCCTGCTGCTGCGCCTCGTCCAGGGCCTCGATGGCCAGGAGATCGCCGACCTCACCGGCCTCACCGCCGGCAGCGTGCGCGTCAACCTGCATCGCGGCATGGCGCGCCTGCGCGACGCCCTGCAGATCCGGAGCGAGCTGCCATGAACCCACGCCACGACCCGCCCCTGCCCCCGCACGATGACGAGGCGGACGTCCGCCGCCTCCAATCCCTGCTCGCGCCCTACGCCTACGCGCCCCCGCGGCAGCGCCCCGCATCCGAGTCCACGCCCGCGCCCGCGTCCGCGCCGCGCCGCCGGCGCATCGCGCGCACGCTCGCCTGGGCCGCCGCAGCCTGCCTCCTGCTCGCCCTGTCCCTCACCACGTCCCTGGCCTGGCGCCTCGCCTGGCCCGAGTCCGCCGCCTGGCGACTGCAGGCCCTCGGCGGCGAAACGCTGCTGGACGGCCAGGCCATCACCGGCCACGCCAGCCTGCCCGTCGGCGGTGAACTGCGGACCGCCCACGATGCCCGCATCCACCTGGAGGTGGCTCGCATCGGCACCGCCCGCCTCGGCCCGAACTCGCGCCTGCGCCTGGAGGTCACCCGCCGCGGCGAACACCGCCTGCGCCTGCTCGAAGGCGAACTCTGGACCCGGGTCTGGTCGCCGCCCGGGCAGTTCGGCCTGCACCTGCCCGGCGTCGAGGCCCTGGACATGGGCTGCGAATTCATCGCCCGCAGCGATGCCGCCGGCAACGGCGAACTGGAGGTACGCAGCGGCTGGGTGCAGGTGCACGCCCGCGGTCGCGAGGTGATGGTGCCCGAGGGCACGCGGGTCGTCCTGGTCGCCGGTCGCGGCGCCGGCACGCCGCACGACCGACAGGCCAGTCCGGCCTTCCTGGCCGCGCTGGCGGCCATCGATGCCAACGCCCCCACCGAAGCGCCCACCCCGGCCCAACTCGAAGCCTTGCTCGCGCACGCCCGCGCACAGGATGCGATCAGTCTGCTCACCCTGCTGTCGCAGCACCCTGACCTTGCCCGCGGGCCGGTGTTCGATTGGCTGTCGCGCACCTTGCCGACCGCCGCGCCGGTGCGCCGCGGGGACGTGCCCACCCGCCCCGTGCAAGCCCTCGAGCCCTGGTGGCGCGCACTGCCCTATCCGCAGGCCAAGCGCTGGTGGCTGCATTGGCCCGACGCGCTGCCCGCCGATCCGCCCGCCGGCGGATAACACCGCGCCCCGGCCGCGCGTCCTGATCGTGAACCCCTCCCGAGTCCACGATCATGCCCATCGCCCCTCACCGCGCGTGCGCCGCCGTCCTCGCGGCGCTCGTCTTCGCCGCCGCCAGCGACAGCGCCGGCGCCAATCGCCCGCACGAACCCCTCGTCGGCCACCCCTGCGACGGCTGCGACGCCGCGTTCGACGGCCTTCCCGCCGACATCCCGGCCGAGCTGGTGCTGGACCACCTCGACCCCGGCGGCGACCGGCTCACCCTCGAAGGCCGCACGCTCGACCGCGCCGGCCGCGCCGTGCCCGGCATCGTGATCTACGTGCACCAGACCGATGCCCGCGGCATCTATCCCGCGCCTGCCGCAGGCACCGGCGGCGCCGCCGCACGGCATGGCCGCCTGCGCGGCTGGGTGCGCAGCGATGCCGAGGGCCACTGGCGCATCCGCACCGTCCGCCCCGGCGGCTACCCCGGCACCGACATCCCCCAGCATGTGCACCTGCAGGTGATCGAACCGGGCTGCGCCACCTACTATCTCGACGACGTGCTGTTCGAAGACGATCCGCGCCTCACCGCCGCGCAGCGCGCCACGCTCGAGCGCGGCACGGGCGGCCCCGGCACGCTCATGCCCCGGCGCGATGGCGACGGCCGCTGGCAGGCCCGGCGCGACATCGTGCTGGGCCAGGGCGTGCCCGGCTATCCCGCCTGCGGCAAGGGTTGAGCATGGCGCGCCCGCGTCCCTGCGCGCCCACGCGCGATCGCCTGCTGCGCCTGCTGCACTGGGCGATGGCGATCCTGCTGCCCGCCCAGGCCTGGCTCGGCTGGACGGGCGAACGCAGCACCGACGCCGCTGACGGCCTGCGCCTGCTGGTGCTGCACATGCAGCTGGGCCTGCTGCTGCTGGCGCTGGTCGCCGCGCGGCTGTTGCTGCGCGCCACCGGCGCCGGCCGCCGCCGGACACGGTCCTTCCCGGCCGCCGCCGTGCACGCGGGGTTGTACGGGCTGTTGCTGGCGCTCCCGGCCAGTGGCTACGTGATCTGGATCTGGATGGCCGCTCCCACCGTCCTGCCCGCCGGACTGGCCCTGCCCGTGGTGTTCGAGCCCCCGGCCAGCGACGAGCGCGGCCGCGCCCTCGCCTGGTACGTGCACGTGTACGGCGCCTGGGCGCTGGCGGGATTGTTGGGCATGCACCTGGCGGGAGCGGCCTGGCGGCGCCTGTGCGCGGCCCGCCGCCGCGGGTCCGCCCCGTCTCACGCCGGATGAAAATCATCCAGGTACGGCTTTAGTCGCGGTCGGAGGCGCCGAGGGGGAAGAGGTGGCGGAAGGGGCGGCCGCCGTCCACGGCCCGCGCGATCGACGGGCGGGCCAGCAGGCGGGCGCGGTAGGCGCGCACCCGCGGGAAGCCGTCGCCGATGCGGTGCACCCAGTCGGCATAGAACAGCGACGGCGCCGCCGCGCAGTCGGCCAGGCTGAAGTCGCCGCCGCAGGCCCAGCCATCTTCACCCAGTCGCGTTTCGAGCCAGGCGTAGGCGCGGCCCAGCTTGTCCACCGAGCGCGCCATCCCGTTGCGGGCCCGCACCGGGTCGCCGGTCAGCGCACCGTCCACCGCGCATAGCGCCGCGTCCATCACGTG
>JAYRTA010000140.1:0-5699 GCA_041919875.1 Arenimonas sp. | reverse complement strand
CCATCGCCTGGAGGACATCCACAAACTGGTGGCCAACGGCTTCTACATCGTGGTCGGACTGCACGTGCTGGCTGCGCTCTACCACCACCTGGGCCGCCGCGACGACACCCTCCGGCGGATGACCTGAGACACGGCCGTTGCTACCGTGGCGGCTCCCCGAAGGACGCCGCCATGCCCGCCCTGATCGACCTGCGCAGCGACACCGTCACCCAACCCACCGCCGCGATGCGCGAAGCCGGCCTGCGCGCCCCCGTGGGCGACGACGTGTTCGGCGACGACCCGAGCGTGAACACCCTGCAGGCCCGTCTCGCCGAGGAACTGGGCTTCGAGGCCGGCCTGTTCGTGCCCAGCGGCACGCAATCGAACCTGCTGGGCCTGATGGCCCACTGCGAGCGCGGCGACGAGTACCTGGTGGGCATGGACGCGCACACCTACAAGTACGAGGGCGGCGGCGCCGCGGTGCTGGGCTCGATCCAGCCCCAGCCGATTCCGCAGGCGCCGGACGGCACGCTGCCGCTGGACGCGGTGGCGGCCGCGATCAAGCCCGCCGGCGATCCGCATTTCGCCCGCACCCGCCTGCTGGCGCTGGAGAACACCTGGCACGGCCGCGCGCTGCCGCTGGCCTATCTCGCCGAGGCCGCGGCGTTCGCCAGGGCGCACGGCCTGGGCATCCACCTCGACGGCGCGCGCCTGTTCAACGCCGCGGTGGCCGGCGGCGTGCCCGCACGCGAGATCACGAAGTACTTCGACAGCGTGTCGGTCTGCCTGTCCAAGGGCCTGGGCGCACCGGTGGGCTCGGTGCTGCTGGGCACCGCCGCGCTCATCGACAAGGCGTGGCGCTGGCGCAAGGTCGTGGGCGGCGGATGGCGCCAGGCGGGCATTCTCGCGGCGATGGCCGGCCATGCGCTCGACCACCACGTCGCCCGCCTCGCCGAGGACCACCGCCGCGCCGGCGAGCTCGCCGACGCGCTGCGCGCGCTGGGCCTCGCGGTGGACGGCGCCCACACCAACCTCGTCTTCGTCACGGTCCCGGGCGGACGCCAGGCCGAGCTCGCGGCCTTCCTGGCCGAGCGCGGCATCCGCATCGCCACCGGCCGCGGCGCGGTCGTCCGCCTCGCCACCCACCTGGACATCGACGACCCGGGTCTTGCTCGCGTCATCGCCGCGTTCCGGGCGTTTTTCGCGGGGTGAGGCCTTACGGGCGTTGACGCGGATGAGCGCGGATCCCCCGCCCCCGACCCCTCACGCCGCCAAACCGTAAGACCGCAGCAGCGCCCCGGGCTCGGGTTCACGGCCGCGGAAGGCGACGAAGCTCTCCAGGGCCGGGCGCGAGCCGCCGACGGCGAGGATCTCGCGGCGATAGCGTTCGCCGGTGGCGCGGTCGAACACGCCGGCTTCCTCGAACGCGGCGTAGGCGTCGGCGCTGAGCACCTCGGCCCACAGGTAGCTGTAGTAACCGGCCGCGTAGCCGCCGGCGAAGACGTGGGTGAAGGCGTGCGGGAAGCGGTGCCAGGCCGGCGGCGTGATCACCGCGACCTCGTTGCGCACTTCCTCGAGCAGCTCCAGTGTGCGCGGGCCGCGGGCCGGGTCGTAGTCGAGGTGGATGCGGAAGTCGTACAGCGCGAACTCCAGCTGGCGCACCAGGAACAGGCCGGCGTGGAAATGCCGGGCCTGCAGCATCTTCCGGTAGAGCTCGTCCGGCAGGCGCTCGCCGGTCTGCCAATGCTTCGCGAAGGCGTCCAGCGCCTCGCGCTGCCAGGCGTAGTTCTCCATGAACTGGCTGGGCAGCTCCACCGCATCCCACTCCACGCCGCTGATGCCGCCGACGCTGGGCCAGTCCACCTCGGTCAGCAGGTGGTGCAGGCCATGGCCGAATTCGTGGAAGAGCGTGACCACGTCGTCGTGCGTCAGCAGCCCCGGGCGGGCATCCACCGGCGGCGGAAAGTTGCAGGTCAAGTAGGCGACCGGCTTGTGCTCGGCCTCGCCGTCGCGCAGGCGCGAGCGGCAGACGTCCATCCAGGCGCCGCCGCGCTTGCCGGCGCGGGCGTAATGGTCGAGGTAGACGCCGGCGCGCACCGTGCCGTCGGCGTCCACCACGTCGAAGAAGTGCACGTCGGGATGCCAGGTGTCCACGCCCGCGCGCTCCACCAGGCGCACGCCGAACACGCGCGTGGCGACGTCGAACAGGCCCTGCATCACCGCCGGCAGCGGAAAGTAGGGCTTGAGGTCCTCCTCGCTGAAATCGAAGCGCGCCGTGCGCAGCTTCTCGCTGGCATAGGCCACGTCCCAGGGCATCAGGTCGGCGATGCCCAGTTCGCGCGCGGCGAACTCGCGCAGCTCCTGCAGCTCGCGCTGCGCCACCGGCCGCGCCTTGGCGGCCAGGCCGCGCAGGAAGCCCAGTACGCGCTCGGGCGTGCCGGCCATCTTGTCGGCGAGCGACAGGTGCGCCTTGCTGGCGAAACCCAGCAGCTGCGCCGCCTCGTGCCGCAGCGCCAGGATGCGGCCGATGCGTTCGGAGTTGTCGTGGATGCCCGCCTGCGGCCCCTGGTCGGAGCCGCGGGTGTTGTAGGCGGTGTAGATCTCCTCGCGCAGGGCGCGGGTGTCGGCGAAGCTGAGGATGGCTTGCACCACCGGCCCCTTGAGCGTGGCCAGGAAGCCATCCACGCCCTTGTCCCTGGCCATGCCGCGCAGCAGGTCGCGCGCGGACTCGGGCAGGCCGGCCAGTTCGGCCTCGGCCAGCGGCCGCGTCCAGGCGTCCGTGGCGTCGAGCACCGCTTCCTCGAACTCGGTCTCGAGCCTGCTCAGTTCGGACTGGATGGCCTTGAAGCGCGAGCGCGCCGGCTCCTCGAGCGCCACGCCGCTGAGGCGGAAGCCGCGCAGGCTGTCTTCCACCAGCGTCTGGCGCGCGCGGTCGAGCCCGCTGAAGGCCGGCGATTCGCGCAGCGCCTTCACCGCCTCGTACAGCCCGCGGTGCTGGCCCAGTTCGGTGCCGTGTTCGGTCAGCTTCTCCAGCGCCTCGGAATAGGCCTCGCGCAGCGCCGGCGAATCCTTGACGCCGTGCAGGTGCGAGGCCGGCGAGAACGTCCGCCCAAGCTTTTCCTCCCAGCGCTCCAGCGGCGCCATCAAGGTGGCGAAGTCGCGCGCGCCGGGGTCCGCCACCAGGCGCTCGACCTCGGCGCGATAGCCGGCCAGCACGGCGTCGATGGCGGGATTGAGATCGTGCGCGGCGAAGGCGGCGAAAGCGGGCAGTTCGCGCTCGGCGAGCAGGGGATTGGCGTTGTCCATGGCGTGTCAGGTGGCGGCCGTGGCCGCGGAAAACAAGGTCAGCGGGTGAGGAACTTCACCAGGAAGTCGGCGATGCGCCCGTAGGGCGGGTCGAAGAACCTGAGCACGTTCAGGCGCGGCTGGCGCATCACCGGCAGCTCGTGGCTGAAGGCCAGGAAGCCGGCGCGGCCGTGGTAGCAGCCCATGCCGCTGGCGCCCACGCCGCCCACCGGCAGCGCTTCCTGCCCGAACTGGATCAGGGTGTCGTTCACGCAGACGCCGCCGGCCACGATCGTGTCGAGCGTCCGCTCGAGCCGCGCGCCGTCGGTGTCGAAGGGATAGAAGGCCAGCGGCCGCTCGCGCGCGAGGATGAAATCCAAGGCCTGGGCGTGGTCGTCGTAGGAGATCACCGGCAGCAGCGGCCCGAAGATTTCCTCCTGCATCACCTTGGCATCCGCCGGCGGATCCACCAGCACGGTCGGCGGCAGGATCTCGAGGCCGTCGCGGCGCGCCTCGCCCTCGGGCGCGTGCTGGTGCACGACCACGCCGCGGGCGCGGGCATCGTCCAGCAGGCCGCGCAGACGCTGGGCCTGGCGCGCGTTCACCACCGCGGTGTAGTCGGGATTGTCGGCCAGCGTCGGGAACAGCGTCGCCACTTCCTGCAGGTAGGCCTGCACGAAGCCATCGCGCTGGGCGCGCGGCACCAGCACGTAGTCGGGAGCCACGCAGGTCTGGCCGGCGTTGAAGCACTTGCCGGCGGCGATGCGGTTGGCGGCGCGCCGCAGGTCGAAGCCCGGCGCCACCAGGGCCGGCGACTTGCCGCCCAGCTCCAGCGTCACCGGCACCAGGTTGGGCGCGGCGGCGGCCATCACGGCCTTGCCCACGGCGGTGGAGCCGGTGAACAGCAGGTGGTCGAGCGGCAGCCGGCTGAAGGCGGCGCCCACGTCGGCGCCCCCCTCGACCACCGCCACGCGGTCGGCCGGGAAGACCTCGCCCAGCAGCGTCGCCAGCAGCGCGGCCGTGCGCGGGGTGAATTCGCTGGGCTTGACCATCACGTGGTTGCCGGCGGCGATGGCATCGGCCAGCGGCACCAGCACCAGCTGGATCGGGTAGTTCCAGGGCGCCATGATGCCGACCACGCCCAGCGGCACCGGCCGCAATTCGGCCCGCGCCGGCAGGAAGGCCCAGTTCACGCCGACCCGGCGCGGCCGCATCCAGCGGCGCAGGTGCCGGCGCTGGTACTCGATCGCGCCCAGCGTGGTCATCACGTCCGCCGCCAGGGTGACATGGCGCGACCGGCGCCCGAAGTCCGCCGACACGGCCTCGACCAGCGCGTCCTTGTGCCGGCGCACGGCGGCGGCCAGGCGGGCGAGGTCGTCGCGGCGCTGGCGGGCATCGGGCACCTGCCGGCGATGGGCCTGGCGCAGGCGGTCGAGGGTCTGGCGCAGGGCGGTGTCGGGGGTCGGCGGCGTATCCATGCCGCCAGTCTAGTCCCTCCGCCGCGCGAAGGCGTGCAGGCGGCGTGCCGGCGTCGGGGCTAGAATCCGGGCATGAACCTGCGACCCTTCAAGGGCATCCTGCCCACCCTCGGCGCCCGGGCCTACGTGGACCCGGCCGCCACCGTCATCGGCGACGTGCACCTGGGCGAGGACAGCTCGGTCTGGCCCGGCTGCGTGGTGCGCGGCGACGTCAACCACATCCGCATCGGCGCCCGCACCAACGTGCAGGACGGCAGCATCATCCACGTCACCCACGAAGGCCCGTTCACGCGCCCCGGCGGCTGGCCGACCCTGATCGGCGACGACGTCACCATCGGCCACGGCGCGATCATCCACGCCTGCACCATCGGCAACGCCGTGCTGATCGGCATGGGCGCCACGGTGCTCGATGGCGCGGTGGTCGAGGACCACGGCTTCGTCGGCGCGGGCGCGGTGGTGCCGCCGGGCAAGGTCGTGCGCCGCGGCGAGCTGTGGCTGGGCAACCCGGCCAAGCCGGTGCGCATGCTGTCGGACAAGGAAATCGAGCAGCTGCATTATTCGGCGCAGCACTACGTGCGCCTCAAGGACGCCTACCTCGCCGGCTGATCAGTCGCGCCGGAAGCGCGAGCGCCGCTCCCAGGCCGGGCTGCCGTAGTCGGTGGTGAGCGCGGGCCCGGTATTCACCCAGTAATGCTCGCGGTCGAACATCGCCGTGGGGTGGTAGTCGGTCCGGGTGGCGGCCAGCGGCATCGCGCGGGTGGGACGCTTGTGGGTGGATTCGAGCACGTAGGTGCGCCCGCCTTCGAACAGCACGACCCAGGCGTGGCCACCGCCGCGCCAGGTGCCCACGGCCACGCGCGCCTCGTGGCCCAGGCCGATCAGCCAGTCGGCGAGGGCGATGGCGTGGTCCTCGCAATCGCCCTCCGGCAGGTGGTAGGCCTCGCGCGAGGTCTGCCC